>JARRLM010000506.1:0-4682 GCA_037386985.1 Acidobacteriota bacterium
GAACACATTTCGCAGCCAGGCAAACAAAAGAATGTACTGCCCCTGGGCGGTCGGGGGATAATTGATGATTTGATGACGAAATATGGGTCGCCTTCAGCCCATCCGCTATCTAAAGACAATTTATTCATCGTTGCACCGGGCTTTCTATCTGGAACAGCCATTTCCAGCTCCGGGCGGCTATCAGTAGGCGGAAAAAGCCCGCTGACCGGCGGGATTAAGGAGGCAAACGTTGGTGGTCCGGCCGGCCAGAAGCTTATGCAATTGGGCATCCAGGCAATTATGGTTACGGGAAAGGCATCCGGGTGGAAAATATTGAAGATTGGCGTCGAAGGTATTTCTTTTGAGACTGCGGAAGCCATTGTGGGGTTGGGCAATTATGCAGCCTGTGAAAAACTCTACAAGGAATATGGAAAGCAAATTAGCATCATCCTTGTCGGTCCGGCAGGAGAGAGAAAATATTTGAATTCAACAGTGGCCGCGACAGATGCAGACGGCAATCCGTGCCGCCATGCTGCCAGAGGGGGCGTTGGTGCTATTATGGGTTCAAAGCTTCTTAAGGCCATCGTGATAGACAGCACAGGGGTGGCAATCAGAAAACCGGTTGATAAAGACGGTTTCAAGAACGCATTAAAAAAGCTTACCGAAACGATGATGGCGGGACCTCATGGAACCCCCGGCGATTTCTTAAAAAATTTCGGAACCCCCGGCATCGTGGATGTCGATAACATAAAAGGCAGTCTCCCAACTTACAACTTCCGACAGGGCAATTTCGATAAGCATGAAAAAATTAACGCTGAGCGTTATATAGAACTGAACAAACAAAGAGGCGGAAGAATGGGTCATGCATGCATGCCCGGTTGTATTGTTCGATGTTCCAATATCTTTCATGACAGCAATGGTGAGTATCTCACCGCTTCCCTCGAATACGAAACGCTTGCCATGCTGGGATCCAATTTAGGCATAGATGATCTTGATGCGATCGCGCGCATGGACCGAAAATGCGATGATCTGGGATTAGACACAATTGAGACGGGTTGCTGCATTGGTATTTTAAATGACGTCGGTCTTTTTAGCTTTGGTGACATTGCAAAAGCTGAGTCGTTAATTGATGAAATTGCGCAGGCAACGCCGCTTGGACGTATTCTGGGTAGCGGAACCGAGGTGACAGCAAAGGTTTTCGGGATTAACCGGGTACCGACGGTAAAAGGCCAGGGTATTCCGGGCCATGAGCCGCGTGCATTAAAAGGCTGGGGCGTAACCTATGCTACAAGCCCTCAGGGCGCTGACCACACGGCGGGCCCAAGTATTGAAGATCCGCTTTCGCCTGTGGGTCAGGTTGAACGATCGAAGTCATCTCAGATTATCAACACCGCATTTGATGCAACCGGGCTTTGCCATTTTACTTTCTTGTATAAAAACCCGGACGTTGTCATACCGGTAATTAATGCATTTTATGGCATAAATGTGACAATGGAAGATTTTATGAATCTGGGAAAAAAGATGTTACGCGAAGAAATCGCTTTTAACAGAAAGGCAGGGATCGGGCCGGCCGCCGACAGGCTTCCGGATTGGATGAGAAAGGAGCAGTTGTCACCTACGAATGAAAAATTCGACGTGCCTCAAAAAGAAATTGATGAAATTTTCGACTTTTGATCGTTACCCGCAGAAATCAGAAAAGGGGTCATGCAGGGCCATTTAAGACCTGATGGTTTTAACATCCTTCACAAGACGAAAGGAGGCGCAGAAATGAAGGCAGTGGCTTACGATGGTGCAGGATCAGTGAGGATTCTTGATGTTCCGAAGCCGGTCGTTGAGGACACAAAAGACGCAATTGTTCAAATTACCCATGCGACCATATGCGGTTCGGATCTGAACATTCTAAACGGCAAAATACCTGTGGAAGAAAATGCTACGCTTGGACATGAGGGCATCGGTATCGTAGAAGATGTCGGACCGGATGTAAAAAGATTCAAGAAAGGAGACCGTGTAGCGATATCTTACACCGCTCAGTGCGGCGAGTGTGATAGCTGCAAAGAAGGACTGGTCGTATTTTGTGAGCATGGGGGAATGTTCGGACATGGTGCCACCTGGGGTGGATTTGATGGATGCCAGGCGGAATATTTACGAGTGCCGTGGGCGGATGCCTGCCTGGAGCTGATCCCTGAAGGCGTCTCAGAGGAACAGGCAATGCTTGTGACGGACAACCTGGTTACGGGTTATCAGGCCTGCAAGTTCGGCTCAATTGAGCCTGGAAGCGTGGTTGCGGTATTCGGAGCCGGACCGGTGGGATTATGTGCAATGGCCTGCGCCCGGTTATTCGGCCCCAGCATTGTTGTCGGAGTTGATTTGCTTGATTACCGCCTTGAAGCAGCCAAAAAACTGGGCGTGGATGTCGTTATTAACGCAGGTGAAACGAATCCTGTGGCTGTAATCAAAGAACTTACCAATGGCAAAGGCGCGGATGTTACCATAGAAGCGGTCGGATCCACAGATACTCTGGATGCATGCTTAGAGTCCGTGAGATCAGCAGGCAATATTTCGGTTCTTGGCGTTTTCCCACTTGAGAAGGTAGGTGTTAACATCCGGGATATGCTCAGGCGTAATATCCAGATGCGGTGTGGAAGGGCGAACATGATTCACATGGGGCGGTTATTGTCTCTTATCAAAAACGGAGCCAGGGAGGCATATGATATCGCCGTTTCGCGTTCAGGAAACGTGCTTAAAATAATGTTAAATCCCTGAAAAAAACGGTATTCACGCTATTTTTTTATTATTGCATTCCTTTTTCCTTTTGTATAATGAACGGCAAAATTAACGTTACTTCGCCGGCAAGATAAGATTTAACCAATGGATGAAAAGAAGATCATAACCGGAGACATGATAGAGAAAAGGCAGCTGAGCCTTCACACTCAGTTCGGCCACCAGGTCATTTTTAAATCCATGGGATTTACCGGTGAAGAGCTGTCCCTGCCCAGAATTGCCGTCGTCAATTCCTGGAGCGAGCAGTCACCGGGCCACAGTCATTTACGGACAATTTCCGAAGGCGTCAAGGCGGGGATACGAATGGCGGGCGGCATGCCGTTTGAAATTAATACAATCGGGCCATGTTCAGTGTTAAACGGCGGTGCGGAGGACCTGCTTTATGATATGCCTCAAAGAGAAGCGATACTTGCATCTATCGAGTCTGCTTTGCATGTCGGATTTTGCCACGGCTGGGTGGGAATCGGGTCCTGCGATAAAATTGTTCCCGGAATGCTGCTGGCCGCACTTCGACTGAACCGACCTTTTATTTTCCTCGGCGGCGGCCAGATGCTCCCGTGTGAATTTGAAGGTGAGCGTTTCGGCTACGTCAAAGGATTTGAGAATATCGCCCGGCAGCATACCCGGATGCGGGCGGGCAGCCTGTCTCGCAAAGAATACGCCTGTGAAATGGAGACCGTGACCAGTTGCTGTGGAACTTCTGCCGGGGCCTGCGGCGAGATGACTACGGGAAATCCCATGCAGCTATTGACCGAGGCTCTCGGATTTTCCATCCCCCGTTCCAGCACCTCCGTGGCCGTTTCCGCTGAAAAGATCTGGCAGGCCAAGGAAACCGGGAAACGGATCGTTGATCTGTCCATCCGCAAAATCAGGCCTTCTGAAATATTCACTTTGAACAGCCTCAAGAATGTCATGGCCGTTGACATGGCCATCTGCGGCGGAACCAATTCCATTATTCATTTTCAAAGTTGTGCTCATGAAGCCGGACTGAACTGCTCGATTGATTTATGGGATGAGGCCAGCAACCGGGTGCCGGCACTGCTGGCGGTAGCGCCTTCCGGCCCCCATGTCATCTACGATTTTCACAGGGAAGGCGGTGTTCCGGTCATCATGAAGATAATTGAAAATATTCTGGACACCTCCTGCCTGACGGTCACAGGAAAAAGCCTGGCGGACAACCTGGCGAATGTTCGGCCAAAATACTCCGATGTCATCAGATCCCTGGAGAATCCGGTCTGGGAGCAGGGCGCCCTGGCGATTCTCAAGGGGAATCTGGCCCCTCGCGGCGGCGTTTGCCGTCATACGGTAGTTGAAAACAGAGCACTGCTGACAAAGACGTACAAGGCTCGAGTTTTTGACACCCACCGTGATGTTTGGGATGCCATTCAGAAAAGCGTCTTTCAAGACGGAGACGTCATTATTTACAGATACCAGGGGCCCCGCGGAGGTCCCGCGATGACCGAGTGCCTGCCGTTGATCAACGCAATGAAGGCTAAAGGAATCCGGGATATTCCCGTCATTTCGGATGGACGGTTTTCGGGATGGACAAAGGGATATCTTGCCATCGGTAATGTCTGCCCGGAAGCGCAGATCGGAGGCCCCCTGGCGCTGGTGCGGGAAGGGGATAAAATTCGTGTGGACATCCCGGGACGAAGCCTTGACCTGCTTGTGTCAGAAGCGGAAATGGCACGCAGAAAGCAAAAATGGACCGCACCGGATCAATCCGGAATAACCGGCACCCTGTTGCAGTACGCCGCAAGCGCCCTGCAGGCAGATCAGGGTGCGGGTTGGCCCGTACGCTGGAAGGATCTGGACCGACAGTAGCGGGGCCTGATTCCACCCCGGTTATTCAGGGCGATTTCCCGGCGAACGGCATGTTTCGCTTTAAAATTTTCAGTATAAGTAAGAAGGTCGAGCCCCTA
>JARRLM010000507.1:0-2670 GCA_037386985.1 Acidobacteriota bacterium
CCGCCGAGATGGTCAATATGGTCTGTTTCCAGGTATTTGGATGCGATACAACAGTTCTTATGGCAGCCCAGGCTGGACAGTTGGAACTGAATGTTATGATGCCAGTTATCGCCTACAATCTGTTCCATGCCATCGAGATTCTAAGTAACGCTATCGATGTCTTGACAGCTCGGTGCATAGTGGGTATTACGGCTGACGCGGCACGATGTCTCTCATACGCTGAAGCAAGCATGAGCATCGTAACAGTCCTGAATCCCCACCTTGGCTATGCAGTTGCGGCAGAAATCGCCAAGGAATACCTCTCTTCCGGAAAGTCGATTCGTCAGATTATCCTAGAGCGGGGTCTTATGAATGAAGAAGAATTAGGCAAACTTTTTAACCTGCAAAAAATGACTGAACCACAGTAGGTCCAAAGTCTAAAGTCAAAGGCTTAAAGTCAACACCCCTCAACTTTGGATGAGGGCGAATTATGGATAAATGATAAGATTCTCAGTATCCCACTATACAAAGATCAGAAAGATCTTTCCCTATTCATACATCAGCTGTTCAAATACCATGATGAAGGTTTTTAACCTTCGACTTTGGACCTTTGACCTTTGACCAGCTACGTAATGCCGACTATCGACTCGTTACTCCCTATGCCAGTGTGCAAACGCAAATTTGTCCTCCGGTGCGTATTTCAGCTCCAGGTCCCCTCCAAAATCCCTGTGAATCGACTTGGCGATCCTCGCGACCAGATGTTCGGTTGTAGTTAAAACCTCGATACCTTTGCGATTTTCTTTCATACGGATAATTCTTTCGAGAGGCCTTTCTTCCTGTGTCATTTTTTCCACGTTCCGAATACGTGCCAGAAGTTCCCGGCGATGGCTATCGGCAAAAGCGCCGCTGCACTGTACAATCCCACCAATCCATCCCTCGCGTATCTGGAGGCATGCCGGGCACAGCTTTTCCAGTTGTATGTTTTTTCTATTGCTTACACACTGTTTCCAGACGCCATCCTGATATACAAGACCACATTTTGGACACCTGGTATTCGATGGATATTTTTCCGTTCTTCCGTTATTGCCTCCAATCCCACCACGTTTTTGTTTCCGGATAGTTTCACGCCGATGTAGCCTCTTGGTCATTGGACCTCCTTCATAACGAATTCTCGACTTTTTGCCAGTGAAACCCGCCCCTTATTAATGCAATAGCGCCGCGAAGAAACCTTTCATTGCCGCACTACCAGTTCAAAATCTGAAAAGACCATTTGAATGATCTCTGCATAGGTCACGGCATTAATGGATTTACAATGAATGGGGCACAAATTCTCTTTCACCGCCGGGGAATGAAAAGAAATACAACAGCACTTACAATACAAGGAGTGTGCCCTCTACTCTACTTTTGACTGGTTGTTAATTTGTGAAATGGGGGGCAGCCTGTTCATGATCTGCTCCTTTTACTCGACCTTATAACAATGGTATACCCTTTCAGTTCAGGCTTCTACTGATAAATTTCGGAGAGTAAAATTTCAGCCGGGAACGCTTTTCGATAAAAGTCGGCAGCCGTAAAATTATACAGGTTGGAAGGTGATGGAATTGTGTCAAGGCATGTGCATCGAATCTGGTTTGTAATCCGCAGCAGGATTGTCATTCAGGGAAAAAAGTAACTGACGATTGGAAGCAGTACGGCGCAACGATTATTCCATCATGGTCTCAAGGGAATTGCGCCGTTCAAGATAGTACTCAGCCAATTTTGTATTTGCGGTTGCGATATTCTGAACCTCTTCAGCCACCTGTTTCACCAGCCGCCCCGGGATCAACATGTAAAACTCATCGTCTCCAAGATCGTTGTAGACGCGGCTTCCCATACAACCAGCACTTGTCACGGCCGTATCGTCCAACACGGTATGGAGGCACATACAGGTCGGTCGTCTGAAGGGCATAACCTGAAGTTTGATACGCTTTCTCAACGAAGCTTCCTGCAGGAACATAGCCTGCAGGGGATTCACTACCAGAACTGTGACATCCGGACCTACGGGGGTATCTCCCAGTGGCGAGTACACAACGACTTCCGGATTATTATCCGTCCGGGGTACGGAGTGGACTTCCTCCAGCTTAATGGAACAGGCATCCCGCATGGGTTCCAGGGATTTTTTTAATTTCGCAGAATGTCCCGGTAGAAGGGGCAGATTATAGGAATAGCACCCGAGAGGGCAATTGTAATGATCCGTCGGAACGGTGTAGAAAGTCATTCCTCCCGAGGCGATTCTGAAGAAGCTGCACCCGGATGGCGCCTTGCCGGCGTACTTGGGTATTCCCTGTGGCGGGCTTGAACGGAATGTTACGGCCACCGGACGCTTGGAGATACCGACGGTTTTACACAGCTCTAATTCGATCGTAGAGTAATCCATCATCACGATACCTCCTTTCATTCCGAAGCATGAAATCGGCTTCTTTTAAAAGGATATCACATGGTATGCCATTTTACAGTTTTTGATGCGACATGCAATATCCTAGAAATACGGCGTGGAAGTTGGGATTTACGAAACCCTCACTGACAGATCGGAAACACTGCATGCCCCTTAAAGCAGCCCGGCTGCAAAACCTTACGGAGTGTAGACTACCGGTAAAGGGTGGACCCATTAAGATCCACCCTTTTTAAAACGCCCTGGTGACTCTCCCCGGGGCG
>JARRLM010000508.1:0-2662 GCA_037386985.1 Acidobacteriota bacterium
CTTCGTTTTTTTCACGGCAGCACATCAGGGTTTTATGAAACAGATTAATAACTCACCGGGACAGCACGGATTTTCAGGGATTTCCATATGCATGAGATTGTGTGAATACCTGCACGCAGTCGCATGAACTGTTCATGAAACATGCTCCATGGATATTCACGATATAGCCGGAATCATCGGGAACACCCGTTTAATATTCAGAGTAAATAGTAACATTCCAACACGTCTGCAAATAAATGAAAGAATGCGGCGAGCATGAACGGCGGAATATGGAAGAAAAACAACAAAATTTATCAACCGCCGATATAGATGCCGCGCTTTCAGCCTGTAAGCGGAAAAGGCATCCGACCGGAGGATCCATGGAAACGGCCCCCGACCGGATGCCCTGTACTGTCGACCGCATTTCTCACGAGCCTTTTATTGCAGCGGCACCGCCCCGGTGCAAGCGAAGGTAAGCGAAGCGACCGAAGCGATCGAAAGCCTGTGAGAAATGGCCGTTAATTGTTCGTTATAGCCGCGAACAGGTTGTTCTGTCCTCTCTGAATCAGCAGCAGAATCTGGTCCTCGCTCCTGGCCTTTTCGATTTTCCTGCTGAAATCCTGCACAGACAGCACCGGCTTCCGGTTGACTTCACGAATGACGTCGCCCGACTGGATGCCGGCATCCGCCGCCGGGCTCTCCGGTTCAATGCCGCTGACCACAACTCCGGTTTTTGCTTCAACCCCGAGATCAGCAGCTATTTCAGGCGTAAGCTCCTGCACGGCAATTCCAAGAGTATCTTTCTTCAGCGACGATGAAGCCGTTTTCTTCGCCTCCTCCATTTTGCCCAGCTTCACCGAACGCTCGATCATTTTTCCGTCGCGAATAAGTGTAATATCCACCATCTTGCCGACTGGAGTGGATGCGACGATCCGCGACAGGTCTTTCGATTCGGAAACCTGATTGCCGTCGAAATGGGTGATGACATCCCCTATTTCGATACCGGCTTTTTCGGCCGGGCTGTCTTTGAATACATCCGCGACAAGAATACCTTCTTTGTCCTTGAGGCCGAAAGATTTCTCGAGGGCCGGAGTCATCTCCTGAATCCCTACACCCAGCCATCCCCTGGTTACGGATCCTTTTTCTTCCAATTGAGGAATAATGCTTTTTGCCATATCAATCGGAATGGCAAAACCGATGCCCTGGCCGCTGGGATAGATAGCCGTATTGATGCCTACAACCTCGCCGTTCATATTGATTAGCGGACCGCCACTGTTCCCGGGATTAATCGAAGCGTCCGTCTGGATGAAATCGTCATACGGTCCGGAACCAATCACCCTTCCTTTTCCGCTGACAATCCCCTGGGTTACGGTCTGTTCCAGCCCGAAAGGGCTTCCGATAGCGACGACCCAACTTCCGACTTCCAGGTTATCCGAATTCCCCAGGCGTAATGGATGTAAGTCGCCGGCGCCGTTTATCTTAACAAGGGCAAGATCCGTCTTGGGATCCACGCCGGCAACTTCGGCATCATACTCCTGCCCGTTCGCCAGTTTTACGCGTATCCTATCCGCATTTTCAACAACATGGTTATTGGTAAGGATGTACCCTTGCCGGTCAATGATAAATCCGGAACCTGTCCCTTCCTGTATCTGATCCTTAGGCGGAATGATATTAAAGAAAGGCCCAAAAGGGCTGTTTTCACCGAATGGATCTCCGGGAGAATTGGGGAATGCAAAGCCGGTATTCTGCACTTTTTTAGTTACCTGTATGTTGACTATCCCGGGTTTGGCCCTTTGCGCAAGTTCACTGAAACTCGCCGGCACCATGGGGGTCTCGGAATGACTGACCATTGGAACCGGTGGCTGGGGCGATGACTTCATGGTTGCAGACATCCCGTATCCGATTCCCAGTGCGGCAACAGTCAGCGCCACAGTGATTATGTGTGTTTTCAAATTTTTTAATTTTTTCATATTTTTCCTCCTAGCTACCCAAAGCCTAATTCACCGCTTTTGGTGCTGGAATAAATTTAAAGTCTGAAGTTAACGGAAAGATGACCGGAAGATTACAAATAGGTAATGCAGCGATTCAGGGTTCAGGACATTGCAAAGGAGAGTCTGCGGGACAATAAGGTAACACAGTATTCTGCAGCAACCGGAAGCGGAAATATTGGGCGGATGTCGCGTTTGCCGCCTTCTGTGCAGAGATTCTCAGGAAATGTATCTCGGCAGATCGACAGTGAAAGTGCTTCCCCGGCCCGGAGCGCTGACAACTTTGATATCACCGCCGTGGGCGCGAGCGATCGCCCCGGCCAGGCTAAGTCCCAGGCCGGTGCCTGCCCGGGACCGGCTCTGATCACATCGATAGAACCGCTCAAAGATGCGAGGCAGATCGGATGAAGAGATGCCGATACCCGTGTCGCTGATCGAAATAACAGTCCGGGACATGCCTTCGGACAGGCCGACAGTCACCTTTCCGCCGGAAGAAGTATATTTGAGAGCATTGTCGAGCAGATTGGATATCATCCGCTGAATCATCGAGGTGTTGCCGCTTAAAAGGATTCCATTGGGGACATTCATATTTAGATCAACCTCCTGGTCTTCAGCCATAGGCTCGAAAAGTTCGCAGGCCCGGCGCACCGTTACGGAGAGATCGATAACTTCAACCGAAAATTTCTCGCTGCCCG
>JARRLM010000509.1:0-2661 GCA_037386985.1 Acidobacteriota bacterium
TGACAGTGGAGGAATCAATGCATACGGAATCCATTAGTTCCTGGTTTGAAAATACTTGTTCAAAATGGAGTAAAAAGAAGGCAATTACCTTCCTGCGCAGTGGCGAAACCGAAACTGTTCTCACGTATTCCCAACTGGGAAACGATGTTTCGGGATTTGCAGAAACCCTGATCGAGCGGGATGTCGCCAAGGGGGACAGGGTTCTTTTGTTCCTGGAAAAATCCCTGATATCTGTGGTTGCGCACTTAGCGCTGCAAAAGATTGGAGGTGTTACCGTTCCGTTAAATCCGGGTTTCAAAAAAAGTGAAATGCAATACCTGTTAAAGGACGCCGATGCCGCCCTCGTGCTGGCCGATGAAGGGAAAGGCCCCTGGATTCGGGAGATCGATTCGGAGGTTCAAATCCTTGAACTCCCCACACGGATACCTTACCAGGAAGCAATGCGCTTCGATTCAAATTCACGCACCCTTTTCGAGACGACCCACACATCGGAAGATCCGGGTATGATCATTTACACTTCCGGTACGACCGGTGATCCCAAGGGGGCCGTCCTTACCCAAAAGAACCTGGTCCATGACGCTACAAATGTCATCAACGTGTGGGAGATCAACCAGCAGGATGTTCTATGCCATGCACTGCCTCTTTTTCATGTTCATGGACTCTGTTTTGCGCTGCACACCGCGCTGCTGAGCGGCGTTCACGTGATGATGCTGGACCGTTTCGACCCTGCCAAGGTCTTGAACGTACTCGCAAGCAAGGAAGAAGGCCAGGCTTGCACTATCTTCATGGCTGTGCCTGCCATGTACACCCGGCTGCTGGATGCCATGGGAGACCTGCCACGAGATTTTTTACATATCCGCCTGCTCACTTCCGGTTCGGCTCCTCTCTTGGTGAAGGACTTCCATCGTATCGAGCGAAGGTTCGGCAGACAGCCGGTTGAACGTGAAGGAATGTCGGAAACCGGTATGAATTTTTCAAACCCGCTCAAAGGTGAGCGAAAGCCGGGTTCCATTGGTCTTCCTCTGCCTGGACTGTCGATTCGAATCGTCAATCCCGACACATTTGCGGACGTTTCCTCCGGCGAAAACGGAGAGATTTGGCTCAAGAGCCCTTCCATCACTCCCGGATATTGGCGTAAGCCAAAAGAAACCAAAGATAACTTTGAAAACGGCTGGTTTCGAACCGGCGATTTGGGGAATGTCGACGAAGATGGCTATTACTACCTGACGGACCGGATCAAACACATCATCATAACGGGAGGGGAAAATGTGTCGGCCAAAGAAGTGGAAACCGTCATAAACCGCCTGGACAACGTCGTCGAGTCTGCCGTGGTCGGTATTCCCGATCCCAAATGGGGAGAAAAGGTTGTTGCTGCGGTCGTGACCGAAAGGGGATGTGATTTCGATCCGGATACGATAAAAACCTTTTGCAAGGAACACCTGCATGACTGGAAGTGTCCGAAAGAAATCATATTCGTTGAAGAGATTCCCAGAAATACAATGGGAAAAGTGCTCAAGGATAAAGTCAAACGGATTTTTGGAGAATATTGAGGCTGCCGGCAAGGCATGCCGTTGGCAGATCGGCATCGGTCTTTAACAGCAAGGGATACCTATGGAATTTACGATGAATACGGTTCTTATTACAGGCGGTGCATCCGGTATAGGATTTGCACTCGCAGAGCGATTCGTTCAAGCGGGAAGCAGCGTCATCATCTGCGGACGCCGCGAACATAAACTAAAAGAGGCCCAATTAAAATACCCTCAGTTGCATATCCGCGTATGCAACGTGGCCGATCCGGCAGAACGCTTTGCACTGTTTGCCTGGGTAACAGAAACATACCCGTCGCTGAATATTCTCGTCAACAATGCGGGGATTCAACAACAGATTGAACTACAACAAAAGCCGAATTGGGAAATCTTGGATGATGAGGTGGCGATTAATCTCGAAGCCCCGATCCACCTTTCGACCCTTTTTATTCCCCATCTTTGGCAACAGAAACAGCCTGCAATCATCAATATTACGTCAGGACTTTCCTTTGTGCCAAAGGCAAATGTGCCAGTTTATTGTGCGACAAAAGCTGCGCTGCATTCGTTTACGCTTTCACTTCGCCATCAACTTTTAAGCACGCAGATATCCGTCATTGAAATTATTCCGCCTGCTGTTGATACGGATCTCGGCGGCAAAGGGTTACATACCTTCGGTGTGCCCGTCAATGAATTCATGGATGCCATTGTGGAACAACTGAATATGGGAAGCATTGAGGCTACATATGGTTTTTCAGCTGAATCGAGCCGTGCGACACGCGAACAGTTGGATGCAATCTTCAAGCAGATGAACCAACCCGTGTAGGTCAGAAAATACCGTATAAAAATCTTCTGGAAAATGGAGCATTCATTTGTTTATAAGTTGATGTTAACTAACAATCGGTTTTATCTTTCAATTAACCTCTGACGTCCGAAATGCTCTCTCTGTTGCCCAAAATTTGATCTTTGTTGCCTTGCATCAAACTTCTGCATACGGTCTTCCGACCATCCTCTTCTATTCCTTGATCTATGTATGTTGTTCAATGACTGCTTCGCCCTGACTTCTGGTTTCTGCGCTCTATCTTCCAATTCCTGAGACCTGTGCCATGAGCGTGATAGATCATTATTTCTCATCAGG
>JARRLM010000510.1:0-2659 GCA_037386985.1 Acidobacteriota bacterium
TGAAAAGCAACAGGGTTGGGATCCCTTTGATGTTGTATTTGCCGGATGTTGCCATGTTTTCATCAACATTCAGCTTTAATACTTTAGCTTTGCCCTCGTATTCCTCTGCAATCGCCTCAACAACCGGTGCCAGCATCCGGCAGGGTGCGCACCATGCAGCCCAAAAGTCTACAAGGACCGGCTCTTTTGCATTCAAGACCTCAGCTTCAAAATTCTGATCCCCGACCTCTGACACTTTTCCACTCATCTTTCACATTCTCCTATATTGAAGGCAAATAATTGCTCAGCTAAAATAGAAATTCATTATGGAAGTGTACTCTTCGCTTGTCAAGCCTTATACAACCCGCCCTAAAAAGCGCTTGGGGCAGCATTTTCTAAGAGATACAGGTGTCATCGATCGCATTATCCGTTGGATTGATCCGCAGTCCGGAGACATATTCCTTGAAATAGGCGCCGGGGATGGAGCCCTGTCGTCCCGCATTGCACCGGCAGTTGCCCGTCTTGTCGCCATCGAACTGGACGGGGACTGCATTCCACGTCTCGAAAATGCATTAGAACCTTACGAATCCGCTGCATCTATCAATGCAGACATTCTGCACCTGGACCTGATGCAGTTTGTACCTAAAAAATTGGATCCTCAACAGAGACTGAGAATTACAGGAAATCTTCCCTACAATATCGCCACAGCCATCATCGAAAAAATACTGCACTGCAGCCTGCCTGTAAATGACATGATTTTCATGGTTCAAACCGAAGTGGCTCAAAGGATTACAGCCAGCCCGGGCTCCCGTCGATACGGGTATCTTTCTGTTCATTGCCAGCATCACAGCGACGTGAGCCTGGGCTTCAGGGTCTCGCCATCCTGTTTCGTTCCGCGTCCGAAGGTTAGTTCATCCATGGTTTCCCTTAATCCAAAACAGGTCTTTAAAGATCCCGATTTCGAATCCGATTTTGAATCCCTTACAAAAGCTGCTTTCAGCCACAGGCGCAAAACCCTGGCCAACTCTCTCGGGAAGAATCCCCTGTTTGGATCGGTCTCGAACTCGATCCTGCAGTTTTCCGGCATCGATGGTTCCCGCCGGGCGGAAGATCTTTCTGTAGAAGAATTTGAGACCCTGACCCGCGTCTATAAAGAAAAGTTCAAACCCGACAGGACCGGCACATCCTGAAACCCTTGAAGAGAATTAAACAGGAATAAATTGTAGTGGGGCACCTAATATTCACCCTTTTTCTTACTCGAACATAATTTCATATCGGTCCCAGGGTGAACACCGGGTTCGCTCCATCAGTATTTCCCGGGCTCTGATACCAATAAAAATCCTCGTATTACGCTGCACATCGTTCTAGGATATACTGATCTGTTTTTAGCTAAGGATACACATTGTGACAGACCAATCCTTAAGAATCATTCCGCTGGGCGGCCTTGGAGAATTCGGAATGAATTCAATGGCCGTATGCTACGATGAGAGCATTATCGTGATTGATGCCGGATTGCTGTTCCCAAAGGATGATCTTCTGGGGGTGGATCTTGTAATCCCGGACTATGAGTATCTTATCGAAAACAAGCAAAAGGTGCGCGCGATTATTCTGACACATGCGCACGAAGACCATATCGGATCACTTCCCTATCTGCTCAAGGATATCCGGGCGCCCGTGTACGGAACCCCCCTGACACTGGGATTCGCAAAGGGACGCCTGGCGGAACATGGTGTCCTGAACGACACGGAGCTTATAAGCATTCAACCAAGAGAAATCCTGGATTTCGGCGAGATTCATATTGAATTTCTCAGAATGACTCACAGTATCGCCGACAGTCTTGGTCTTGCGCTGACAACCCCGGTCGGTACCGTTATTCACACGGGAGATTTTAAACTGGAT
This sequence comes from Acidobacteriota bacterium, assembly GCA_037386985.1. Lineage (GTDB taxonomy): Bacteria > Acidobacteriota > UBA6911 > UBA6911 > UBA6911 > UBA6911. Next base: position 1,879 of record JARRLM010000510.1, read on the forward strand.
CAATCCCCTCCAAATCGAAACATGACGGACTACGCCCGCCTTTCCCATTTCGCCGAACAGGGGGTGCTGGCTCTGCTCAGCGACAGCACAAACAGCGAACTCGCCGGATATACCAAATCGGAAAATTACGTCCGCCAGCATATCGAACAGATTTTTTATACATGCACGGGGAAGATCATCGTCGCCTGTTTTGCTTCCAGTATTCATCGAATCCAGATCATACTGGAACTGGCAGGCAAATTCGGCAAACGAGTGGTTCCAATCGGCAGGAGTATGAAACAGAACATAGCAATAGCATCAGACCTTGGGTATCTGAACATACCTCCCGGAGTCCTGACCGACATTGCTGAATCACGATTCCTGGCTGAGGAAGAACTGGTTATCCTGAGCACCGGAAGCCAGGGAGAACCCATGGCTGCTCTGACGCGTCTTGCCTTCGGCAAACACAAGGATTTCACCGTTCGTGAAAACGATTCAATCATTATAAGCGCACGAATTATTCCCGGAAACGAAAGTCGCGTCTCCAGCCTGATCAATCACTTCTGCAGGCGCGGCGCCCGGGTGTACAATGAGAGCCAATGGACAACACACGTATCCGGTCACGCCAGCCAGGAAGAACTGAAGTTGATGCTGAACCTGACCCGGCCGAAATTTTTTATTCCCGTCCATGGTGAATATCGGCAACTCTATACGCACACGCTGCTCGCTCGTGAAGTAGGTATCCCGAAGGACCGGATTCTCCTTGCTGAATCAGGCTGCAGCGTTATAATATCTCCTGATT
>JARRLM010000511.1:0-2659 GCA_037386985.1 Acidobacteriota bacterium
GGCAGGGATCTGGAATCGGCCGGGAAACTGAATGAGACCCTGACGGGCATCTTTCTCGAATCTCAAATTTATCGGATCGACCATTACCTTGGCAAGGAAACCGTCCAGAACATTCTGGCCTTCCGCTTCGGCAACACCCTATTTGAACCATTGTGGAACCGTCACTATATCGATCATGTCCAGATAACCGTGGCGGAATCGTTGGGGGTCGCGCACCGCGGCGGTTATTATGACCGGGCCGGAGCGCTGCGTGACATGATCCAAAACCACCTCCTGCAGATTCTCTGCCTCATCTCCATGGAAGCGCCCGTATCGTTCAACGGCAACGAGGTACGGAACAAAAAAGTGGATGTACTGCATGCCATTCGCCCCATCCCCTTTGAACAGATCAATGACTTTGCTGTCCGGGGGCAATACGCCGCCGGCTGGATAGAGGGGGAGCGGGTCAAGGCCTATCGGGAAGAGGCCGATGTCGCAACGGATTCCCTTACGGAAACGTATGCAGCACTCAAACTTTTTGTCGACAACTGGCGCTGGCAGGGGGTTCCCTTCTACCTGCGAACCGGCAAGCGACTGCCAGCCAAAATTTCCGAAGTCGCTATTCAATTCCGGTCGGTACCCCATCAGACGTTTCCCGCAGCCTCACTGATGGATTGGCGCCCGAATCGGTTGCTGCTGGCCATCCAGCCCCACGAAGGAATTTTTTTGCGTTTCGAGGTCAAACATCCCGGAATGACTATGCATTTGTCGCCGGTTCTGATGCAGTTCTACTACCGGGAGGCCTTCGACATCGACCCCCCGGAAGCCTATGAGACGCTGCTTCTGGATGTGATGCGGGGTGACACGACACTATTTATGCGGGCGGATCAAACGGAAGCCGCCTGGCAGGTGTTGTCTCCAATCTTACAGGCATGGGAAAAGATCAAACCCTTTTCATTTCCCAATTACCAGGCGGGAACCTGGGGGCCCGAAGAAGCGGAAATCCTGATCGCCCGGGACGGCCGCAGCTGGGTGATGCCTACCTACCTCCAGTGTCAGGAAAATCTGGCCGCCTGTCACATAATGACGGGGGCATCTTCATAAACTGCTTAATATTCAAAACTCGCGTGAGAAAAGAAACGCAGGAGGAGTCGATATGACAGCGGATAGGGAGAAAATGGGATACTGGAGTGTTGTTGCCATCGGTGTTGGAGGCATGGTGGGGGGCGGAATTTTCGCGGTCCTTGGCCTCTCGGTCCAGCTGACCCGAGGGGCGGCTCCGATCGCTTTTTTGATCGCGGGGCTGGTCGCCTTGGTGACTTCCTACTCCTACACGCGTTTGTCGGTAACATATCCCAACGAAGGAGGAACGGTCGCATTTCTCGACAATGCCTTCGGATCCGGGTTTTTTACCGGCACGATGAACGTCCTGCTCTGGATCAGCTATATAGTCATGCTTTCTCTTTATACATACGCCTTCGGCAGCTATGGCTCGGCCATGTTTCCGGAAGGCTCCCAGCTGGTCTGGAAGCACATACTTATCAGCGGCAGCATTATCGCCATTACCGGTTTGAATCTTCTGAGCGCCAGGTTCATCGGAGAGGTTGAAGGTTGGATTGTCGCCACGAAAATCGCAATCCTTCTGCTGTTTGTTGTTACGGGTGCGATGAGTATTGACACCAATCGTCTTCTCCCGGATCAATGGTCTTCACCCGTTCAAATAATCGCCGGCGGCATGCTTAATTTTCTGGCCTATGAAGGTTTCGAATTGATCGCCAATACGGCCGACGACGTTCAAAATCCCGACAAAACACTCCCGAGAGCTTTCTACTCGGCCGTTGGTTTTGTCATCTGTCTCTACATCATGTGGCTGCCGTCACTATAGGCAATCTGTCCGTGGACAAGATTGTAGACGCCAAAGATTATGCACTCGCCGCCGCCGCTCGTCCCTTTCTGGGCCGATACGGGTATGCCCTGATCACGATTGCCGCGCTTCTGTCTACCGCCTCCGCCGTCAACGCCACTCTCTACGGTGCAGCCCGCTTGAGCTATATCATCGCCAAAGACGGTGAGCTGCCCGAAAGTCTCGAGCACAAGGTTTGGAACGAGCCGGTGGAGGGTCTCTTCATCACTGCCGGGGTGACGCTGGTAATCGCAAACCTGTTTGATCTTTCGAGCATTTCCATGATGGGTAGCGCCGGGTTTCTTCTGATTTTTGCTGCCGTAAACTGTGCCAACGCCGTACTCGCTCAAAAAACCGGCAGCCGAGGCTGGATACCGATCCTGGGCATTGTGCTTTGCCTGGGAGCTCTCGGTAGCCTCATATGGGAAATCGGACAAAAAAATCCGTCACACTTGTGGATATTGCTGGCAATGCTCCTTTTGGCTTTTCTGGTCGAGGGGCTGTATCGGTTTTTCAGAACGCGCCGACTGCACCTGCCCCATCCATAAACATCGAACCATCGACTCCTGCCTAAAATCAGCAACCACCGGCAAAGTTGGTTGTTTGAGGAAGGTCCCTGAAAGAGGCCGCCCTCTGTCGGTGGCCGCTGATTTTATGGAAGCGCATTGCAGATATGCAACACTTATTGACAAGCCGATCCGTCCCCTCTAGTGAAAAATTTACAACCCATGAGTAGAAATCCGACGCCTTTTTTTGGAGGGGGGCTGTAAGTCAAAC
>JARRLM010000512.1:0-2658 GCA_037386985.1 Acidobacteriota bacterium
ATGATCGAAGGGCACTGCCAGCAAATTCAGGCTATTGATCCCCACTCCGAACAGACCGATATCCGGTCGGGTAAAGATAATCCAGATGGTTCCGATCACATTCCAGGGAATGACCAGAGGCAGTGCCAGTGTCACCAGACAGGCAGAGACGCCCCAACCGCGTTTGGGCATGGCCAGCGCGATCAATATCCCAAGAGGTATCTCGATCAACAGGACGAGTCCGGAAAACAGGAATTGGCGCCAAAGGGCATCATGCAGACGATAGTTGCCCAACATATCCCTGAACCATTCCATACCGACGTATACGGCTTGACCCGGACCGAATATGTCTTGGATGGAATAGTTAACCACCGTCATAAGCGGGATGATAGCGCTGAAACCAACGATGATAACGGCCGGTAAAATCAGAAACCAAGCTTTATTATCCTGCCATTTTTCCATATCGCTACGTCCTTTATTTGACAAGCCGGCCGTCAGCAAACAGCCGGGTCCATTTCGGCGGGAAGACGAGCCAGACCTGATCGCCGGGAACCGAACGGTCCTCCGGCAGTTTGGCACGCACCGCCTTGCCGGCCAGAGACATCGTCACGATTTTGTAACTGCCCTGGTCTTCAACGGTTTTCACCTTGGCCGGCAAACTGCCGTCAACGGCGTCGGCACGTATTTCCACGTTCATGGGTCGTATTCCTAATTCCAGTTTCCCTTTGGTTTTTAGTCCTTTATCCGCCGTCTTTTCGTCCAGTGTAATGCTTACGCCATTGAAGTGCGCAACGTTTCCTTCCAGGGTGCATTCCAGCAAGTTCATTCCCGGACTTCCGATGAAGTAGCCCACGAAGGTGTGTTCCGGGTTTTCAAAAAGGTCCTGAGGTGAGCCTGTTTGTACGATTTCGCCTTCATACATGACCATCACGTTATCGGCAAAGGTGAGAGCCTCCACCTGATCGTGAGTCACATAAATAAAGGTCAAATTCAGTTGCTCATGGATCTCTTTGAGTTTTCGACGCAGGTTCCATTTCAGATGGGGATCGATAACGGTCAAAGGCTCATCAAAGAGGATGGCCGCTACATCACTTCGAACCAGCCCCCGGCCCAAAGAAATTTTCTGTTTGGCATCAGCGGCCAATCCTTCCGCCCGTTTGTTAAGGAAGGGGGATAAATCGAGGATTTCCGCCACCTCGTGGACCCGGCGATTGACATCGCTGCTCGATAGTCCGCGATTTCGCAACGGAAAAGCCAGATTGTTAAATACGCTCATGGTGTCGTACAAGACCGGGAATTGAAAGACCTGGGCGATGTTGCGTTTTTCAGGAGGTAAATTGGTAACATCCTTTCCGTCGTATAATACCCGGCCTTTGGTTGGAATAAGAAGCCCGGAAATGATGTTCAGCATGGTCGTTTTACCGCACCCGGATGGGCCAAGCAGTGCATAGGCGCCGCCTGACTTCCAGATGTGATGGATTCTCCTGATGGCAAAGTCGGCATCGCTTTTTGGCTTTCGGCGGTAGCTGTGGGATATTTCATTGAGTTCGATGCGTGCCATAAGGTCTCCTACATAAACTGTTCTTTATTGCCGGCAAGGGAGGGGGACGCAACAAGGTTCCCTTCCGAATCAAAGACAAAAATCCACTCAGGACTGGCATAAAGGGTTACCTCCGACCCGATACGATAAGGGTGAACGCCGTCTTCCTGAGCCACAAGCAGGGTGCCGGCGTGGTTAAAGTGGATGAAGGTTTCCGATCCGTTTATTTCGGCCAGTTCAACTTTGGCTTTGATTTGTGCATCGTTGTTGCCGTTTCTGGACAGAAAAAAGTGATTGGAGCGGATACCGAAAGTATAGTCGCCGTCAGCAAGGCTCTTCATGTTACCTCCCAGGGGAATGTTAATTCTACTCCCCATGATGGCCTTACCCTCGTGGATACTGCCCTGGATGAAATTGATGGGCGGGTCGCTGAGCACTTCAGCCACCTTAACTGTAGACGGATTTCGGTATACTGTCGGAGTTGCGCCGGATTGAAGAACACGTCCTTCATCCAAGATCACAATGTTACCGCCGAACATCAGAGCTTCGCTCGGTTCCGTGGTGGTGTAAACGACGATTGCCTTTCGCCGGCTAAAAATGTCCTGAAGTTCCACTCTCAGTTCTTCTCGAAGTTTGTAGTCAAGATTCACCAAAGGTTCGTCCATCAGAAGCAATTCGGCATTTTTCACCAGAGCCCTGGCAATGGCGATGCGTTGTTGCTGGCCGCCGGAAAGCTCGGACGGTAGGCGGTCCAGCAGGTTATCGATTCGCAGCATCTCAGCGACTTCACGCACTTGGCGATCAATTTCAGATTTTTTAACACCGCTCGTTTTCAAGGGCGATGCAATGTTCTGGTAGACTGTCAGAGAGGGGTAATTGATGAAGAGTTGGTAAACCATGGCCACGCTACGTTTACGTACCGAAACACCGGTGACATCCCGCCCATTTATGAAAATGCGTCCCTTGGAAGGTTTATCCAGACCGGCCATGATCCGCAACAGCGATGTCTTGCCGGCCATAGTGCGACCGAGAATCACATTTCGAGAGCCGGATTCAAACTCAAGGTTAATGTCTTTGAGGTGGATTTCCCTGTTGACGATCTTATCAATGTTCTGAAGGATCATGCCCATTAACTGTTT
>JARRLM010000513.1:0-4021 GCA_037386985.1 Acidobacteriota bacterium
CGGGGATATTCTTAGGATCCCGCCCTTTGGCCATGTACTCGTCGATGCTCTTTCGCTCCCAGGCCAACATCCGGGTGTTTCCGTTCGGCATACGCGCGAAGCAGTGATGGTGGACTTCATTTTCAGTAAGCAGCTTATACTCCCAAACGACATTTCCTTCCCAGTCGATCTCCTGGACAAGACCGGCAGCTCCTCCAATAGGAGCAGGGGCTCCCCGTTGAGTTGCGCCGCGGAGGAGATTGCCATTCTCAAGAAGCATCGCATAGCTTCCCGGTGTAAATTCCGTTTCCCATGTATGAACGACATATCCTTCAATATCTATCAGGTAAACCGTTCTGCTGCCCATTGGAGAAATCAGGGTATAACCGCCATAGGAATTATCCTTATCGTACAGGAGGACCCCGGTCGGGCCAACGATGGCTTCATACGCCGATAAAAACGAAAACCCGACAACGATACTTATCAATACACCAAAGAAAACCCACACTTTTGATTTCATATCTATATCCTCATATTCGAGCCGAATCCGAAATAAATCGTTGGCATTCCAGGTAATAACGGGCATTACCCCTTTATTACAACGGTCTGTACCCCGATTCTACACTCTGTTAATTAGAATTAAATCGTTTTATTGCAATGTTCATTGATTCATGGAACCTGGAACCGGAATACGCATAAGATCACGGCCAACGACGATTTTCCCGCGAAACGTTTCTCTTGCCTGATCCAGGAAGTACTGCTCAGGAGCATTGCCCGGTATTAAATGCGTCAGCACCAGAATTTTAGCCTTCGCTTTTTCGGCTGCCCGACCGGCTTCCCTCGCACTCGAATGATAATCGTAGATAGTCCATGGATGAGATTCATCGTTCTCCGCCTGTGCACCGCCCCGAACATACGCTTCGTGAACCAGAATATCCGCTCCCTCGGCAAAACGATCCAGGTTTGGATTCGGCCGCATGTCCCCCGTAATAACTATGCTGGACGGTCCAGTGTCAAAACGATACCCGAAAGCCGGTTCCACAGGATGATGGTCTACGGCGAAAGCCGTAATGCGCACATTATCCGGCAGGTTGTAAACCATCGCGTCCCGGACTTTGTGCATGTTGATTTCAGCTCCTCGGGGAGGAAGCTTTTCCGTCAGATCGCGCCGGATATGGATATCGGCATCGTAGAATTGCAGGATACCATCGGCAACCTTCTCAATTCCTTCCGGACCGTACAGCTCAAACGGCATTCCGCTTCCGAATTGCCAGGTGGAATGGAACAGGTCGGGCAATCCGTCGATATGGTCCGAGTGCAGGTGTGTAATAAATACCGACTTGACAGAACTCCAGGAAATTTCTGCGGCAGCAAGCCGCATAACGGTGCCTCGACCCGCATCCACAATAAATATTTAGGATTGCAGGATGGTTTTTTCTGCTGGCACTGTCGCTCCCCGCATGGGCGCAGCAGAAGCCGGCCATGGAGCTGGCTCGTTCGGCACTCGGATAGGGATATCCGGTACCCAGAAGAACCAGCTCCATGGCCGGCTTCTGCTGCGCCCATGCGGGGAGCGACAGTGCCAGCAGAAAAAACCATCCTGCAATCCTAAATCTGAAACGATACAATTTATTTTTCACTGCAACTCCGGTATGTTATATTTTGCCCATTACATCGAACAATTCTAAAAACAAAATTTCAAATTGTGTATTATCATTATCAAAAGTGCCTGCATTTTGGGATCATTATGCATGAAAGCTGTAAAAAAACGCAAAATATCGTAGGTCACGCCTTTGTAGCGCCAAATGCAGGGCTTTTAAATTACAGGCTTTCAACTTTGTGATATTGTCGGATTTCTATAGTAGATACTGACTACCTTCCGATGAAGGGAGGATACATGGATGGAGCAAAGACCAATAGAATTCACTATTTCCTGATAATTTCAGCCTGCATTGTCGTTATCATTGCCGGGCTCCGGCTCGCTGAAGACATCATCAAACCAGTTCTTGTCGCCATATTCGTAGCCATGATCAGCCTGCCGTTGCAAAACTGGCTCATAGAGAAAAAAATACCCAGCAGCCTGGCTGTAGTGCTTACAATCATAGCGGACCTGCTGGTACTCATCGGATTCGGGTTTATGGTTGGCGGGTCCGTCCAAGGCTTTGCAACCGAATACCCCAAATACCAGGCGAAGTTCATAGCCATGGCGGAGTCGACCATCGACTGGCTCAATTCCCTGGGCCTCAACATTTCGAGGGATCTCGTTATTGATTATCTCAAGGATAACGTATTCAATTACACCAAGACTGCGTTCATCCAGGGATTTAATTTTATAACGACCCTAATCCTTTTTTCCCTCACATTACTGTTCATACTGTTCGAAGCGGCGGGTTTCCCGGCCAAACTGGCACGCGCATTCGGCCACTCCATACGGAACACAGAGCGCCTGAATAAAATCAAACGGGATGTTCAGCAATACCTGATTGTCAAGACGCTGGTCAGCGTAGCCACCGGGATTCTTGTCGGAGTGTCGTTGAAATTGATCGGCCTGGATTTTCCCGTTCTCTGGGGTTTGCTGGCCTTTCTGCTGAACTACATCCCAAGTCTTGGTTCGATCATTGCTGCTGTGCCGCCCATGCTGCTGGCGCTCCTGCAGTTAGGCAAGGGGAGTGCGCTGGCTGTCGCCATAGTCTTTATTATAGTCAACATGGTTCTCGGCAACCTCCTCGAACCGCACCTCATGGGGCGACGGTTGGGCCTGTCGGCGCTGTTTGTTTTTCTTTCGTTGGTATTCTGGGGCTGGGTCTGGGGCCCTGCTGGAATGATACTCTCCGTTCCGCTTACGATGTTGATTAAAATCATGCTGGAGAACACCCCGGATCTGCGCTGGATCGCAGTTATGCTGGGTTCCGGAAGGGAAGAGCATCCCCCAAAAAAATAGGCCGCCCGCGATGCCGCTTTGTTGTTTGTTGGGGAAAGGGCGAACACAAGGTTCGCCTCTACTGCGAATATTCTAACTTGCCTTTTCCTCGTACAGATGAATGTCCCGCTGCGGGAATGGGATTGAGATCCCTTCATTATCGAAGGTCAATTTTACCTTTTCGGTCACATCAAAGTAGACGGCCCAATAATCGGAGGTTTTTACCCAGGGACGCACAACAAAATTTATCGAGCTGTCCCCAAGCTCCAATACGGCGACTGTGGGTGCCGGATCTTTCAAAACGCGTTCGTCTTCACTCAATATTTTTTCCAGTGTTGCCTTGGCTTTTTTGATGTCATCGTCGTAGCCGATACCGAATACCAGATCGATCCGCCTCTGCTCCATCGCCGAATAGTTGATAATATTATCTCCCGTCAGCTTGCTGTTGGGGATGATGATCTTTCTGTTGTCGGGGCTTTTAAGGATGGTATTGAAAATTTGTACGGCATCCACAGTCCCGGCAGATCCGCCCCCTTCGATAAAGTCGCCCGCCTTGAAAGGCTTAAAGATTATGAGCATTACACCAGCGGCAAAATTTGCAAGGGTACCCTGCAGGGCAAAACCGACAGCCAGGCCTGCGGCTCCTATAATCGCTACAAACGAATTTGTTTCCACGCCGAGTTGGCGAATCGCCGCTATGACAACAAAGGTTAAAAGCGCAATCTTGGTCAGACTGACAACAAACTTGGTAAGGATCTCCTCAATTTTGTTTCGGACCATGAGGCGCCGGACTACTCTTGTCAGTATTCCAACAATAATCCGTCCTACGATCAGTATTATCAAGGCAAACACAATGTTCTCAAAATTCTCAAAACTCAGATACTTCGAGTAATCTTCCATCTTTCCCTCCCATCCGAATTGTAACTGGAGACATTCCAGCAATACTCTGGCAGAACCACATTTTCCGAATGCCACGAGTATGTAGAACTTCAGACAATAAAATCAACAATTCTTTCTTAACCCGCATTTCTCACAGGATCCCTGCCGCTTCGCCCCTAAAGTCGGTTCGCGTATACCGAGGCTGTGCAGAGGGCCGTTGGACACACCGAATCGCTGACCGGC
>JARRLM010000514.1:0-4127 GCA_037386985.1 Acidobacteriota bacterium
GTCCCGGAATCCCCGCACTCGATGATAGCCTGCTTATAAGCGATATGAGCCGGGCACTCTTCTACGGCAACAAAACGCGTTCCCATCTGAACGCCTACGGAGCCCAGAACAAAAGCCGCAGCCATCCCCCTCCCATCCGCAATACCCCCAGCTGCAACCACGGGAATAGATACAGCATCCACTACCTGTGGCAACAGGGTAAAAAGAGGAATTTCTTCGCGCCCGACTCGGCCTGCTGCCTCCACTCCTTCAATGATCATCGCATCGACGCCGCAGGATTCCGCAAATAGGGCCTGGGATACCGAACCGACCACATGGAGCACCCGGATACCTGCAGAATGAAGCAGTTGTGTGTAGATTCCCGGGCTTCCGGCAGCGGTAACGGCTATTGCTACTTTTTCCTGTAACAGAACGTCTATAAGAAGACCGCTGGCAGGAAGATCCAGGGGGATATTGACGGCAAAGGGTTTAAGCGTCAATTCCCGGGTTTTATGGATCTGCCGGCGAAGGTGTTCAACAGCATCCCCATTCGGTTGCATCCCGGTATAAGGGCTGAGAGTTCCCAGAGCACCTGCACTAGACACCGCAGAGGCCAGGCGCGCATCAGCCAGCCAGAGCATTCCCCCCTGCAAAATAGGGAATCGAATACCCAGAAGATCACACAGGCTATTCTTCTTCATTATTGTATGAAAACCGTTTCCCGTTTCCGGTTCCCCGTTCGGACTTCAACGGGAAACGGGGAACGGGAAACCCTGAACCCTTCTTATAGAAAGGCGTTTCGGACTGAATAATATGAATCTGCGGATGGGAGACCATCAATCCGAAGACGGTAGCGGCTTCGGCTCCAGCAGTTTCATTTCTTCGCCGCAGCAAATAAAAGTGCCATCTCCGGCCTTGGTGCAGAGAACCTCCGTACCGCATTTTTCGCATTTATATCTTTTCCCAAGCTGGCTCATTGAATCGAATTCCTTTCATGTAGCTGCGGTTCATTATTTTTTTATTTCCATGGGCTGACCGCAACACACAACCGTACCGTCACCGCCGCGTGTTACAATCACCTCCGCCCCGCACTTGGAGCATTTATATCGCTTGCCTACCTGGTTTGCCATATATTCCTTCCCTTCCGTAAATGGCTGTCTATATTCACATACTAATTCACTAATTTCACAATTCTATCCCTTTCAGATCGGGCGAGACAAGTAGCTCGGGTTCCGCCACTGACTGGATATCCTCGACTGTGCCATCTTCAACTCCTGACAGGGCTTCTTCCATCCTTCAAGACTTTATTCATAGTGGCCATCAACCTTTTTAGAAATTTGGGCCAGTCTCTGTTCAAGATCCAATCCTTGATCGAGTGTCATGTCCAATCCTTTCACCACAGACTGCTTGGCATTTCTCATAACAAACGGATCGCACGAAGCGATTTTCAGAGCAACTTCCGTGGCGGACTCCAGGAGCCGTTCCCTGGGAACGAGCTTATTTACCATTCCCGCCTCAAAGGCTTCCTTTCCTCCCAGTCGACGTCCGGTCAGAAGCAGGTCAAGTGATTTGCCCAGCCCCAGGATCCTGGGCAATGTCTGAGTTCCACCTGCGGCCGGGAGGATTCCCAGACTGACCTCCGGCATCCCGAAAATAACATCTTCCGAAGCAATACGAAGATCGCAGAAAAGGGCAATTTCCACGCCGGAGCCAATCACGTACCCGTGCAATGCGGCGATCAGTGGCTGGGGCATGGATATAAAAAGTCTCCATAGATCCCGTACAGCGCGGACATGTCTGGCCTTTACGGCAGACGGAGCCGAAAGAAACTCCGTAAGATCGGCACCTGCACAGAAAGCCTTATCACCTGCCCCCTTGAACAGGACTGTGTGAACTTCATCATCTATTTTAATAGCGTTCAGAACTTCGTAAAGTTCGTCACGCATCCGTACGCTGAAAGCATTCAAAGCCCTGGGCCTGTTCAGCGTCACATACGCAATGCTCCGGTCGTCTTTTTCAAAAATAATGGTTTCAAATCCACCCATCATCAGCACGCTTCCAAAATATATTCATGCAGCAGGTTGCTGCTCCAGACGGCGATATCACTCTCCCTTAAACTCCGGTTTTCTTTTTTCCCTGTAAGCTGTAACACCCTCGGTTCGGTCGTGTGTGCTATGCAACAGCAGATAGAGATCCATTTCTTTATTCAATCCCTGGCCCAGAGTCAGATCTTCTGCGTTATAAAGCGCCTCTTTTGCGTAGCTTAATGAAAGAGGTGATTTTGTCGCCATTTCCCGGGCAAGTTCCTTTGCCGATCGCATCAACACTTCCGAAGTAACCACCCTGTTGATGAGACCGGCTCTGAGCGCGTCGCCGGCATCCATCGATTCCCCGGTCAAAATCATCTGCATGGCACGGCCCAGACCTATCAAGCGAGGAAGTCTTTGTGTTCCCCCGTTGGAAGGAAGCCTTCCTTCGCAAATCTGCGGCAATCCGAAACGTGCTTCTTCAGTCCCGATCCGGATATCGCACGCCAGTGCCAATTCCAATCCAAGCCCAAAAGCACTGCCCCGTATCGCTGCAATCACCGGCTGTTTCAGTCGAGCTACAGGTTCCGTCAAACATATCTGTCCTGATCCGCTTCCCGAACTATATGAATCCTGATTCGTGCCCACCTAAACTACTCCCTGATATCCCGACACCGACCCTTGAACTTCGGCGGATCTTCCGATCTGATGATCGTTGTTCTGGAGTTCAGCGTTTCCCGATCAACCAACTTCCTCATGAGGAAGTTGATCTAAAATCCCGAACGGGAATCCCAGAATGGGAAACAGTACAAAATCAATCCAGGAACCTCCCTTTACAGAATATCCTGGAGGCCCAGTGACTCAATGGTTGCCCGTTGGATATTTGCAGTATCGACATCATATCCCATAGCTTCATAGTACTGCCGCTTCAACTCTTCAAAGTCGACCTTGACATCTTTGAGTTTCCCAGCAGTCAGAGGCGGATTTCCGCAAACTCTCGGAGGAATGGTGAAGTCTGAGGGCTTGAATCCATGTTTGAGATTAAAAGCATGCATCATGGTTGCGATACGCTGGCCCGTCTGCACCAGATTTTCAGGATTCAGATCCCACCCTGTTATTGCTTTCATGACATCGATAAATCTGAAGTTCAATCCGTCTGCTGCAAAAAGGCAGGCGCCCGATGTGTTCGTCAGATGTTGCCAACCCGCCATGATGGCATGATATTTCCCCTTCCCTTCCGAATTGTACTTTTCCAGCTTGGTGGGGATACCCAGCATCTCGCAGATCAGTTCAGGGCCATGTCCGTCTTCAGCAAACTGCGTTCCTCCGCGGGTGTGTTTTCCGGGACCGGGATCCGAGGCATAGGTTGCGCCCCATCCTGGGGCCTGCCTGGGATCGTGCATAGGCATCAATTCACCGCCGACATGCATGGCCATCGGTTGTGCATCTTTACCGATTTTATCGGCCGCTATCTTTCCGCCTTCGGCAAGAATATCACCGATCCCCTCTCGCTTTGCTATCTTGTGGACCAGTTCGACTATCACGTCGCTGTTTCCCCAGGTCAGCTCCATCCCATCAGTATCACTTTTCGTTAACAGGCCGTTCTCATAGCATTCAATGGCCAGTGCGATGGTTGAACCGGTGCCAATCGTATCCAGCCCGTAACTGTTGCATAGCTCGTTGGCGTAAATCAGGGATTCGATGTTATCGTTGAGACAATCAGGACCGAATGCCGCCAGCGATTCGTATTCCGGTTTGTGAGTCTTCTTAATGGGATATTTGCCGTTACTCACCTGCAGCCATCCGCCGCATGCAATTTTGCAGTCTTCACAGGCATATTTTTCAACAACATACTTTTCCAGGGCGTCCCAACCGACTTTCCCCCACTTCTCCTTCGGGAAGTCCTCAACATTATTTCCGCTCCAGTTCTTGATAGGCACATCATGGACCGCCAGGTGCGGCCCCATAGCGCCCGGAGTCCCGGTGTTGCTCAGGACCATAATCATGCCCGAAGGATCTTTTACCATATCGTTGGTAATATCCGTAACCAGGCTTTTCACTCTCTCCATATCGTGAATTCCGGGGCGCTGAAATCCCATACAGGCGACGGCTTTCAGATTT
>JARRLM010000515.1:0-4738 GCA_037386985.1 Acidobacteriota bacterium
GGTACAGTTCCGGAGCACACATGGGACTTTTGAAGTAGAAGGACAGCCATTCCTGAATACCGCTCATATCGCACCGGTAGGCCAGATCAAGAAACAGGGCCAAATCCAGAACAATGGGCGCCGCAAGGATGGAATCTCTGCACAGGAAGTCGACCTTGATCTGCATGGGGTAGCCCAGCCAGCCGAAAATATCTATGTTGTCCCAGCCCTCTTTATTGTCGCCCCGCGGCGGATAGTAGTTGATACGGACTTTGTGGGTATAATTCGAATACAGATCGGGGTAATGCTGCGGCTGCAGGATATGCTCCAATACCGAGAGTTTGCTTTCTTCCTTGGTTTTGAAGGATTCTGGATCGTCCAGGACTTCCCCGTCGCGGTTGCCCAGGATGTTTGTGGAAAACCAGCCGTTCAGTCCAATAAGTCTTGCCTTCAGGCCCGGTGCCAGAATGGTCTTCATAAGCGTCTGTCCGGTCTTGAAGTCTTTACCGCAAATGGGAACGTTTCGTTCTCTGGCCATGCGTGTCAAAGCGGGTATGTCGGCCGAAAGATTCGGTGCTCCGTTTGCATAGGGGATGCCCATCTTTATGGCGGCATAGGCATAGATCATACTGGGTGCGATGCCTGGATCATTGTTTACCAGGCCTTTTTCGAAGCTTTCGACTGTCTGATGGACGGCCTCCCTCTTTAAAAAAATTTCCGTGCTTCCGCACCAAACCATGACCATGCGGTCCAGTTTTTTCTGCTCCCGGAAGTTCTTCATATCTTCCTGGACCTGCTCGGCCAGTTCCATTTTGTTGGCCGCTTTTTTTATATGAGTGCCGTCAAGGCGCTTGACGTAGGACCGGTCGAACGCGGCCGGCCAGGGCCGGATGGATTCAAGACCGGGTTTTATTTGATCAATCAGGCTTTTCTCCAGAACTCCTGCTTTCAGGGAGGCTTCATACATGTTGTCTGGGAATATATCCCAGCCTCCAAGAAAAAGGTCGTTCAACTCTGCAAGAGGTACAAATTCTTTAATGGCCGGTACCCTGTTTTCAGTACGTTTGCCCAGCCGTATTGTTCCCATCTGCGTAAGAGAACCGATCGGCTTGGCAATGCCCTTTCTTATCGCTTCAACTCCGGCTATAAACGTGGAGCTGACAGCGCCCATTCCGGGCAGAACGATGCCCAATTTCCCATTTGCAGGAGCTATATCTATTACTTTGGAGCTCATATTCCTATTCCTCATGAAGAATGACACTATTTGCAATTTGCAGGAGAATGTGCAATTCCCGCTGCATCACGCCGTTATTATAGTACTGATTCGCAAGGACACATCTATATTTGTGTTTTTTGTCCCGAAGTCTTTAATTTTCAATCTTCAGTATTTATGTAAGAGATTCCCTTAAAATCCTGTATGACTTGAACGGATTGTCGAAATTCAATTCTAAAAGTTTCTGTGTCAATCGCTCCAGTTGACGGCCGGCCTCCGCCTCGAGTGGCAGTTTCGAAAAAACTTCGGGTGGATTTGACGCTATAGCCTGAAGTGTTAACGATGCAGCGGATCCAACAAAAACTCCCTTTCCGGAGTTACAGTCACAACAAAGCGCGTACCCGTGCTTTATCAGGGCAAAAAACCCTACATCTTTAACACACTTACCACAACCGGAGCAATAGGCATAATTGGGATATAGACCACTTATTTTTAGGCTCCAGATTTCAAAATAGCGGACAAGAGGCTCAACGGGAACCTGATTTTCACCTGCTTTTAGGGACGCAAGCAGCAATCGGAATAACAAAGTATTCGATTGGTTGTATTGGGCAATGGTATGTGCCAATTCTGAGAAATAACTGAAGGCGAAAACATGATTCAAAGATACGATTTTCCCTGAGTAGGAATGTATCAGCTCTGCATTTTGAATTTTGCCCAATTCCTGTCCTTCGCGCGAAAAAACAGAGACATGAATATGGTTCAAAGGTTGTAGGCAACCGGCGAGGCGGCTTTTGGGCTTCTTGAGTCCATGCGCTACTGCGCGAATTTTACCTAACTCCGGCGCGATGCAGACTACAATACTGTCAGAGTCGGCCAGCGGGTAATGCCTTAACACTATTGCATCGTCTTCATAAATTGGCATTTTAGGGAATGTTAGGAAATTCAGTTTGAAAAATGGTTTGTATGACTGCCGTCTGTCCGAGCAATAATTAAAAATCAATGCAACCATGAGCGCTATTACGAGTATTGAAAAATGAGATTTTCTGCCAAGGGTCAAATGCTTCAGGCTGCTGTACCGGATTGTACTGATCATTAAAAAAGCCAGGAAAAATACACAGGCAGTCATCAGATTGGCCCAGATAGGATTTGTGATGGGATCTTTGACGAAGTGAACGATTGCAGCTATAGTTCCGCCGCCTGCTGGAATGGGAAGACCGACAAAGTGCTTGAGTTCTCCCGCCTGGATGTTGAAACGCGCCAGACGCATAGCGCCACAGATTGTGAATGTAAACGATGCGATCCAGGCAAGGCGGGGATCAACGGCAGATAATCCCCAGAACAATATCAATACGGAAGGTGCAATACCGAATGAAATTACATCCGCCAGAGAATCCAGCTGCAGTCCGAAGTCGGTGCTCGAATTCGTAAGTCTTGCGATCCGGCCGTCGATCATATCCAGGATGATGGCTATCCCGATTGCGTAGGAAGCGTAAATATAATTCCCCTGAACAGTGGAAAGGATGGAATAGTATCCGCAGAAAATATTTCCCACAGTAAAAAGGCTGGGAAGGATGAAAACACTGCGACGCAGGCGTCTTCGGGGATAACGAAACGGCGTTTCTTCATTCGTACTAGGATTTTTGTTCATTTGTAGTCCCCGAGTATGGAACTTCCTCCGCATACCTTATCGCCGACAGAAACCGAAACGCGCACTTTTGCCGGAAGTATTATATCCACCCTCGAGCCAAACCGGATCAACCCTAACAGTTCTCCTCTTTCTAGTTTGCTTCCGGGTTGTTTCCAGCATACCACGCGGCGCGCAATCAACCCAGCAATCTGTTTGAATGTTACCTGAATATCCTCGCCTGAAATTGTGATGATATTCTGCTCATTCACATTGGAGGCTTCCTCGTCGAAAGCCACCTTAAACTTCCCTTTCTTGTACTGGAGTTGTTCCAATTCTCCGGCAATTGGAGAACGATTGACGTGTACGTTGAAAATATTCAGGAAAATACTGATGCAACTCTCACCTATTTCGGTTTGTGAAATTTTTACAATCTTCCCGTCCGCGGGAGAAACAATCAGATTCTTCCCTTCAGGAACCTGCCGGAAGGGATTTCTAAAGAAAAAACCGATGAATAGGGAAAGGATAAAAAAGAGAATGGCCGCATAAGTAAAATTAAGGGCCACAAAAAGGATGCCCAGTAATAGTGTCGGTATGAGAAACCTGTAGGCATCTCGAATCATTCCAATTTCCTTAAGACAATTCCATAAAGCTAATGGCTGGGAATATCCGCTCAGATATACAAACCCTATTCCATGATTCGTCACCGGCTAAAAAGTACAACAATATATAATGAATCAGCTGGCTTCCATCTCCTTGCGGAATTTCTGGACCATCAGATACATCTGGTCTTTCAATAAAAGCTTCTTCTTTTTCAGCTTTTTTTCCTGCAACTGTTCTTCCTGGCTTAAGAAATGTTTATTATTCAAATTCTCTAATTGCGCATCGTAAGATTTATGTTCCTCTGCGAGACGTCTGAATTCGGCATTATCACGCAGTAATTGCTCCCGGAGTTCTGTTTCAGGAACCGCACAACTCATAGAATTTCCTCCTGATATATGTCAGAAAAACCACTATGTTTATTAAGATCGATCCTGCGGATTAAACCGCTGAACACTTCTTTTATTTCTGTCTGAATAACGTTCTTTGCCAAGCTCGATCAGTTTTATTACCAGTTGTTTGAAATGAACACCGCTTGACGCCCACAGCTTGGCATACATGCTGATAGGCGTGAATCCAGGCATAGTATTTATTTCGCTTACCCAAATCTTGCCGGTTTTGCGCTCAAGGAAAAAATCAACGCGCGCAAGCCCTGAACTATCTATGGCTTTGAAGGCTCGGAGGGATAAATCCTGGACCTTCCTGCTTTTCATGCTGTTGATCCGCGCCGGGATTTCCAGCCGGCTTTCCGGACTTATGTATTTTGCGTCATAATCGTAGAATTCATGAGCGGGAATGATTTCACCGACAACGGATGTCTTTGGATTGTCGTTTCCCAAAACTGCACATTCAAGTTCCCTTGCATCCAGTCCTTTTTCTATGACGATTTTACGATCAAATTGCGCCGAATGTCTTACAGATGGTTCGAATTCCTTTTCGGAATGAATCTTACAAATTCCTACAGAAGAACCGAGGTTGGCAGGTTTGGAAAACATGGGATAGCCTAATTCTTTGGACACGGAATGTTTTACTGCTTGCGGCTTTCTAAAAAATTCATTGGCATACACCGTTCGAAAAGGGGCAACCGGTAATCCGGCTTCTATAAAAAGACGCTTCATGATGTCTTTGTCCATGCCGACCGAAGAAGCAAGTACACCACACCCGACATAGGGCAAATTGGCAATTTCAAGAAAGCCCTGAATGGTCCCGTCTTCACCGTACGGACCGTGAAGCAACGGGAAAAAAATCTCAGGCGAATGCGTCACACCTGTGCTTATTTGAGGGAAGTTGGATGCAGACAGCTGTTTTTTATGATGGGTGCC
>JARRLM010000516.1:0-2641 GCA_037386985.1 Acidobacteriota bacterium
GATAGCCATGATTCTGAGTCTGTTTCTGAGCTCGGAGGAGCGGAACACAGTTTTTAATTAAAACAAAGGAAATCTAATATGAGGATTATTGTCACGGAGAGAATCGCCGAAGAAGGTATCGATTTTCTCCGAAATAACGGATTTGAGGTTGATGTCAAATATGGAACGTCGCGCGACGAACTCCTTGGAATGATTGCAGCCTATGACGCCATTATAGTCAGAAGTGTTACTAAGGTGAATCAGGAGCTTCTTGAGAAAGGCTCCAATCTGAAGGTTGTCGGCAGAGCCGGGAATGGAATCGACAATATTGATGTACCCTGTTGCACCCAAAAAGGCATAATTGTTGTTAATACCCCAGAAAGCAATACTATGGCTGCTGCCGAGCTTGCTATAGGGTTGGCATATTGCCTGTTCAGGAATATAACGCACGTACATATATCTGTAAGAAAACTTGATTTCAGGAGGAACCAATTCATAGGAAATGAATTGGATGGGAAAGTTGTTGGAATTATAGGGCTCGGCAGGATTGGATCGATTGTTGCCAGAAAATTAATCGGCGTTAATATGAAAGCCATCGCCTACGATCCGTATATCACGGATGACAAATTCACACAGAACGGCGTAGGGAAATGTGAAACGTTGGAAGAGCTTTTAAAGCAATCGGATCTGATCACCATCCACACTCCAAAAACTGCGGAAACATATGGGATGATTGGAGAAGAACAGCTGAAGATGTGTAAGAAAGGCGTAAGGTTAGTAAATGCTGCAAGGGGAGGGCTGTTTAACGAAAAAGCTGTTTATGACGCCGTAAAAAGCGGCCATGTCGCCGGAGCCGCTATTGACGTACTGGATCCTGAACCCGGTTATGACAAGATACCGGAAGAACAGACCTATAAAAACCCGTTGCTCGAACTGGACAATGTTGTAATCACTCCCCATCTTGGAGCTTCCACCCGAGAGGCAAACTTTAACGTGGGAACGGCAATAACGAAGCTGGTCGCGGACTCCTTAAATGGGAAAATGGTGTCGGCAGTCAATATGCCCCCTTTAAAAGGCGCAGACCTGCTGCAACTCAAACCGTACATCGATCTCGGCGAAATGCTGGGGAAAATTTACTACCAGGCGGAAAAAGAACGTGTCGAAAAGCTTGAAGTTGTATTTTCCGGCGATCTGGTGGAAAAGGAAACAAGAGTTATCTCTCTTTCCGTTCTGAAAGGATTCTTGGGTCCGGTCATCGAAGAAAAAGTCAACTACGTAAACGCTGAACTCATTGCTGAAAGAATGGGAATCGAGTTGATCGAAAGCCGGAGCTCCCATCTAGACAAATATACGAACCTTATAACAGTGAAATTTTTCACTAAAAACAGAGAACTGTCTATTTCAGGTACGGTATTCGCCAGGCAGGAAATCCGAATTGTTGATTTCTTCGGTTACAAACTGGACTTCGAACCTTCTCCTTATATAATTGCGATTCAAAACATAGATCGCCCCGGCATCATCGGAAAAATCGGAACACTGCTGGGAAACAATGATATCAACATTGCCGCGATGCAATGGAGTCGGACCAAAAGAGGAGAAAAAGCCGTATCGTTCGTCAGTGTTGATGGAGAAGTCGGAGAAGATGTTCTCGTACAGTTGCGTGATATGGAAGGGCTGCTAAAGGTTTCCATGTTGAAATTGTAAATTCCCGTACCGCATGAATTCAGCCACAAACCTGTTGCGTGGTTTCCGGGCGAGTTCTTCCATAGTGCCTATTTGTTGGAAATTGCCTTCTTTAAGGATACCGGCACGGTCGGCCACGGTAAAAGCCTCTTGCAATTGATGGCATACATGGATGGTCGTAATTCCGAGTTCTCCCTGTATCCGCTTCAATTCTCTGCAAACCGCATCACGGGTTGACTCGTCCAGGGCACTGACAGGTTCGTCGAGCAATAAAACTTTCGGTTGGATTACCAGGGCTCGGCCTAAAGCGACCTGCTGTCGTTCACCTCCGCTAAGCCCCTCAATCCGACGGTTCAATAGATGAGGGATTCTCAGTTGTTCCGCTATTTCTTTCACACGACGGTCGATTTCAGAGTTCGGTAATTTCCCCGCTTCCAGGCCGAAACGGATGTTTCCTTCCACCAGGCGGTGGGGGAAAAGTGCGTAATCCTGAGGAACGTAGCCAATCATTCTCCGGCGAGGCTCTAGATCCGTAACGTTCTGTCCATTTATAAACAGCCGTCCCGATTCAAGTTTTCTGAGACCGCAGAGCGCTTCCAGTAAGAGAGTTTTCCCGGAACCGGTGGGACCGAGCAGCACGAAGTATTCTCCCTGCTGTACCACCAGGGACGCACCATTCAGAGTAAATTCGCCGATACGAAAATAAAAATTTTCAGCCTGAATCATAGCCGGACCGACCTCCCTCCCACCAGGCGGATGGTAATCAGGCAGGTCATCGCGACCGCCACTAAGAGCAACGATACCGCCAGGGCTTCCTCAAGATGCCCTACGGATTGTTCCAGATAAACGGTGGTGCTCAGCACCTCCGTTCTACCTCGAAACGATCCGACGAAAATCATGAGTGGACAGAACAGTCCAAAAGCTCGAGCCCATGTCAAAATTGCACCGGCGATCACGCCGTTGCGGGCGAGAGGAAGTG
>JARRLM010000517.1:0-4065 GCA_037386985.1 Acidobacteriota bacterium
ACACTACCTCCAATATTGTTGTTACGGTTGCGGGAAATATCCGCCACTGCGATGTTCAGAAGCTTGCCCAACGCTACTTTTTGCATATGAAAACCGGCGCTGCTACCGTTCCTGGAACGCCTCCCAATGCCGCAGCCGGCAGAACAATCCGGAACAAGTCAAATTTGGAACAGACTCATCTGATCCTTGGCACCAACGCTCCGCCCATCGCATCCAAAGAACGATACTGTGCACATCTTCTGTGCAATATTCTGGGTGGTGGCATGAGTTCCCGGTTATTTCAGAATATCCGTGAAAAGCGAGGTCTGGTATATTCAATCTATTCGATGCTGAACCAGTACCGTGATGCTGGAACGCTGTTTGTGTACGCCGGAACGGCACCGGGTAAAGCCGGGGAAGTCGTAGAGTTGACTTTGGGGGAATTCGTTCGGCTGCGAAACCGTATTATTTCGGTTCGGGAACTGAACCGGGCGAAGGAAAATATCAAGGGATCCATCATGTTGAGTCTGGAAAGCTCCAGCAGCCGGATGTCGAATCTCTTTCAACAGATGAATTATCACGATCGCTTCTATAAACTGGAAGAAATCCTGAAGGCGGTGGATTCCGTTACGGCTCGGGATATCCGGGACCTTGCCAACAGGATATTTGATGCATCCTGCCTGACACTGACTGCATTAGGCAACCGGAACGTCAGGAATCTGAGAACTGTTTCATTGGACATATAACACATGGGTTTGAGTTTTACCTTACTGGGCAGCAGCAGTTCCGGAAACACGACGCTCATAAGCGACGGCACAACGCACATTCTTGTGGATGTGGGACTGAGTGGACGCGAAACGGTGCGGAGACTGAGAGAAATCGGTATAGAGCCTGAAGAAATATCGGCCGTTGTTGTATCCCACGAACATGGAGATCACTGCCGCGGCGTTGGGCCGTTTGTCAAAGCTCTCGACATCCCGGTTTTTATAGCGGACGGAGCACTCGAAAACTCCCGCATTATCATGGATTCGAGAAAACGCCGGAGGATAGTTGCAGGCAACTGTTTCGAAGTTCACGGCATTCAGTTCACCGGATTTTCGGTTCCTCATGATGCCGTCGATCCGCTCGGCTTTGTTGTCGAAAAGGACGGAATAAAAATCGGCATCGCATTGGATCTGGGATATCTTTCAAACCTTGTACTGGAACGCCTGAAGGGCTGCGACGGCATCATCATCGAATCCAATCATGATGTCCGGATGCTGAAAGCCGGCCCCTATCCCTGGGCTTTGAAACAGCGGGTTATGAGCCGTCGTGGACATCTCTCAAACGATTCTGTTGCAAAATTTCTTGAGAATGATTTTGACGGGAATGCGGCCCATGTCATACTGGCCCACCTCAGCAAACAGAATAATCTCCCCGAGCTTGCCCGGTTATCCGCCATTCGGGCTCTCGAAGCAAGATCCCGGATAGCGCACATACAGACAAAGATAGAGCTAGCCGATGCCGACCGGATCGGAAAAACCTACCGCTACTAAAGTAGAATCGCGAACAGTGCGGCCTTTCCTGATCTTCTCCTTAATATAGTTCTGAGTTCTGAGTTCTGTTTTAATTCGAGGATCTGATTATGATCGATCGTTATATGCCGGAAGATCTTGCAGAAATCTGGTCTGAAGAAAATATGTTTCTCTCCTGGCTGAGGGTGGAACTGGAAACATGCCGGATCCTGGCGGAAAAAGGATGGATCCCGAAAGAATCGATGGAAAACATTGAGAAGAAAGCAGATTTTTCGGTTCCCCGAATAAAGGAAATCGAAAAAATCACGCATCACGACCTGATTGCCTTCACAACCAGCGTCGCTGAATTTGTCGGTCCCGACTCGCGTTACATTCACTGGGGGCTCACGTCTACCGACGTCGTGGACACCGCCCGGGGCCTGCAGTTGAAACAGGCCGGAGAAAAAATGCTCGACGCTCTTGATGCCCTGCATAAGGTTATGGGTGAGCGTGCTCTGCAACACCGAAAAAGCATTATGATGGGAAGGACCCACGGGGTACATGCGGAGATCACGACTTTCGGACTAAAGCTGGCAGTCTGGTACGACGAATTGCGCCGGCACCGGGAACGCCTCCAACGGGCTGTGGATGGAGTCTGCTTCGGGAAAATATCGGGCGCGGTCGGCACTTTCGCCCATCTTGACCCTGAAGTGGAGGAACTTGTTTGCCAGCGCATGGGGTTGAAACCGGCCCCGATATCGACACAAACCCTGCAGAGAGATCGTCATGCGGAATTATTGTGCACAATTGCCATCGTTGGATGCTCGCTGGATAAATTCGCCACCGAAATACGGCATCTGCAGCGGACAGAGGTTCGCGAAGTCGAAGAACCTTTCGCCAGCGGACAGAAAGGATCCTCCGCCATGCCTCACAAGCGAAACCCCGTAAAATGCGAGCAGGTTTCCGGGTTATCCCGTCTGCTTCGCGGGTATGCTGTATCGGCGATGGAAAATGTCGCACTGTGGCATGAAAGGGATATTTCTCACTCCTCAGTAGAGCGCGTCATCCTGCCCGATGCTACCGGTTGCCTTACTTACATGCTCCGAGCTATGACGAACATTATCGGGAAAATGGTGGTCTATCCGGAGCGAATGCTGAAAAACATCGAGCTGACACGGGGCATGGCATATTCAGGTCAACTTCTTCTGGATCTTACGCGGAAAGGAATTTTAAGAGAAGACGCCTATCGCTGGATCCAGCGATGCGCTGTGAAAGTATGGGAAGAGGACAAAGATTTTGTCGAAGTCCTGCTTGAAGACCCGGAAATCACTCAAGTTCTTTCAGAGGATCAGATACGGTCCGTTGTGAATCCGGAACTGCAGTTGCGCAACATTGACACAATTTTTTCCCGCGTATCAATCCCTGATTCAACGAAGGAGAGTTTATGACGACTTTAATTAAAAACGGCACAATCATTACAGCCACGGATATGTACAAAGCAGATCTCCTTGTAAAGAACGGCATCATTTCCGAAATCGGGAGAGAGATCTCAAAAATCGCCAGTGAAATAATAGATGCTGCAGACAAATGGGTGCTGCCCGGCGCCGTGGATGTCCATACCCATATGGACGCACAGTGCGATGGCATGACGACTGTTGATGATTTTGAAACCGGCACAGCTGCTGCAGCGGCAGGAGGAACAACCACTATCCTGGATTACGCGGAGCAGGCGCCCGGAACGACCTTGACACAGACACTTGAGGATTGGAAAGTCAAGGCGGATTCCCGGTCCATAATCGATTATGGTTTTCATCTTGCGCTGAGCGAAATCAACGAAGACGTATTCAGTCAAATTCCGTCCGTTGTCAAAGCAGGCGTTACCAGCTTTCATATCCGGCTCGACGGATACGCTTCCCACTATGTACAGGATGGAGCCCTGCTTGACTTTCTTCAGCGCACCGCCAGTGCCGGCGCGCTTGCCTGTATCCATGCTGAAAATGGAGAAGTGATCGATCTGTTTATACGACGACTTACCGCGGACGGCAAAACGTCCGTAAAAAGCCTTCCTGTTGCAAGGCCACCCGAGGTTGAAGCGCAGGCTATCGCGCGGACTATAGCCTTGGCGGAAATGGCAAAAACACCTCTATACCTGACCAATCTGTCATCCGCACATGCGATTGAACGAGTAAAGGCAGCCAGAGACCGCGGGCTTCCCATATACTCCGAAACCTGTTCCCACTACCTTGCCATGTCAAGCGACCGTTATGAAGATTCGGAAGGGATCAAATACTACTGTACGCCGCCGCTGCGCCCTTCCTGGCACGCGGATATTCTGTGGAAAGCGATCTCGAGCGGCGATCTTCACGTCATCGGAAGCGATCACATGGCATTCAACTACGCCGGCCAGAAGGATCTCGGGAAAGATAATTTCACACAGGCCCCAAGAGGATTCCCCGGCATACAGGAGCGTCTATCCATTCTTCATACGGCCGGAGTTCAAACAGGAAAAATCAACGTTAATAAATTCGTTGACCTTACATGCACCTCGCCTGCCAAGCTTTTCGGATTATTCCCACGAAAGGGAACCCTGGCG
>JARRLM010000518.1:0-2632 GCA_037386985.1 Acidobacteriota bacterium
TCCCGCAGCGGTAGGAGTCACGGTCCTGCCGTCTCTGTGAAGCAGTTGTGTTTCAAATCTGGATTCCAGATTCTTAACCTGCTGGCTGACCGCAGACTGTGTTATATAGTTGCGGATAGCTGCACGGGAAAAGCTCCTGCTCTCAACAAGATCACAGAAGACTTTCAGCGTTTCTATCTGCATTGTGCCCTCCAGCTTCATCTACGATAGCATAAATCAATCGGATCTACACAATGCTTTACACCTAGCGGGTTTACGGCCCAAAGCCCCCGTCCAGATATTCGGTAATCAGAACGCAGCGGCTTCAAAAGCACAAAGAGGAGACAAGACAGGGGATATCGCAGAGTGCGGTCAAAACAACTGCTGCACTTGCAGACCACCACGTCACCCTACTT
Source organism: Acidobacteriota bacterium (assembly GCA_037386985.1). Taxonomy (GTDB): domain Bacteria; phylum Acidobacteriota; class UBA6911; order UBA6911; family UBA6911; genus UBA6911. Next base: position 396 of record JARRLM010000518.1, read on the forward strand.
TATTAAAATGGCGGGGAACCTTCCGGAACACGACGGATTTACGAAACACAACACCTCATCCGAAAGTTTTATCACCGGCTTTTATCGAATCAGGCAGTCTTCTTTTCCTTGCATTCGATACAAACCGATGTCCATGGCACAGCCTTAAGACGGGCGAGGCCGATATCTTGTTCACAGCTGGTGCAAATACCGTAAACACCTTTATCGATTCTGTTGATAGCCGCATCAATAGCACGAAGCAGCTTTGCATCAATCTGAAGCAGCCGGAGGTTTACATGGACTTCGTTGTCGTCGCTGGCCTGATCCACAAAATCCCCATGACGCGTGTCTTCCATGTTTTCCCAATGAGCTTTTTTGGCCGTTGAAACAATAGATTCCCGCTTTTGTTCAAGAGCCTTTCTAATCTTCTTGAGATCCCTTTTGTTCATCAGTACAACCTCTGGTCAAAAAGTGAAAATATAGATCAAATTTGACCTTATGTAAACCGCAGATTACAGATCGGACATTTGTATCCTCCTGAACAGCAAAAATCGTCATTTCTAATAAAAAATACTTTACGGCCTTCAGCAATAAAAGTTTCAGAAGAGTCCCAGCCCGCCGCAAAAACGTAACAACTCCGATCACTCAGATCACGAATCCCATCCGCTCTCGTTCGCACGTTCGCACGTTCACACGTTTGACGGTTTTATGTTCGCACGTTCACACGTTTAACGGGTTTATTTTTAAGTAGCAATTATTTTTGAAATTTTAATTCGTAGGAAGGGATAATCTTGATCGGGTGATAGGAAGATTTCGCATCCCGCAGACCGGGATCCCCCATGTCTTCTTCACGGTTGATATACTCAGAGCCCTGTACAGCAATCACCCTGGCGGTTTCCAGGTTTATTACCTGGTATAATCCTTTAAAGCGACGCAGCGCTCTTTCAAAATGAATGGCAACCGTTTTCGGACTGATCGCCTCGAAGATTGAAAATGCAACAGGGACATCGTCCACAAAAATCAACAATCCCCGTTGGCCCAGTTCCTCGAAATGTTCCAATGTGTATTTTAAAGCGGCTATTTCACGCGCCAGCATTCCTTCTATTACAGGCTGCTCTTCTTTTTCAATCGAATCGAGAACTTCAAAGCAGGCATCGGTTTGTCCTGCGGTTAGTGTTCTACAGGTCCATGTATACAGGCTGGAAGCCTGCGACAACAGATTGCGTTTTTTAGCATATTTGCGTCCCCGTAGTCTTGCAAGGGCGTCCGTACGGTAGAGATAATTGGAATAGGACCGGTCTTCCCAAACCGAATACTCTTTCAAGAATTCCGGATGTTTTTTCAGAAAACGGTCCGATACATTAATAAACTTCAACGCGTAGGGTAAGGAAGCAGCGCCCTCTATAAGATTATGTTTGAGCTTCGGGGACACCTGTCCAACAGGCTGAAGCAATTGACGCTGCGTCCCGACATCCGGCATGTATGAGATAAGCAGGGTTTCCGGCTCTGCAAACGCCCATTCATATTGGTAGGAAGGATTCCAGGCTGTCAGCGTCGCCATGGTGTATCCTGATAAAGGCTGAGGATATTTCTTCAGAAATTCGGAAAGAATTCGATAATGATTCAACCCTACCGGGATAAATTCGACATTCAGGAAGGAAAATTCATTCATTATTGCTCGCCAAAAGCATCGGTTGGTAGCCTGCCAGCGGACGAAATCCAAGTTCTTCATAGAGTCCCTGAGTACCCGGCTCAGCGACCAGTCCGATCCACCCGATTTTCCGGTCCACACAAATACTGGCAAGCCTGCGAACAAGTTCACGCCCGATACCTTGACCGCGATATTTGTTCAGTACCGTAACATCCTGTATATATGCGTCGCTGTGGCCATCGGAAATCACCCTCGCCATTCCGACGATTTTCCCTCCGTGGGAGCGCGCCACCATAAAACAGAAGCTCCCCTGAATCATGGCGGGGATAACTTCTCTCGCCTCGGGACTTTCCTGCCACCATCCGGCTGATTTGTACAGTGCCACAATTTCCTCAACAGGCGCTGATTTCACCGCCTCATACTCTATACTCTTCATGGCATTCCTTTCCGGATCCTATCTATTGTGCTGACTCAGAAATAACTTCATACTAAAATTCAGGTTTTCTTTTAATTTAGGAGTTCCGAGATACTACCGGTTTTTCTACTTTTATTAAGGAATTTCTCAATTGAACGACATCGTCCTTGGAGTGCGGGAGCTTGCTCCCGC
>JARRLM010000519.1:0-5841 GCA_037386985.1 Acidobacteriota bacterium
GGGATGGGTTACTGTGGATGCAGAAACATCAAGGAATTGCAGTCACGCAGCCGGTTTATCCGCGTAACCTCATTCGGCCTCAAAGAAAGTCACGTTCACGACGTGCTGGTTACCAAAGAAGCTCCGAACTACCGGACCGAACTGTAAAAAAAGTTTGAAGTTTGAAGTTCTGCATTACAGTAGGGGCGAACCTTCCGGCTTCGCTGCTAGCCGAAGCGAAGCTTCGGCCAGGCTACGCCGGACAAGTTGGTGTTCGCTCCATTCTCCTCTTCCTGATTATCACCCACTCTGTTTGTCATCCCGCTCTTGGATACATCCAGGCTTCCGGCTTAATGGTAAAGCGTCGTTGCACGTTGAACGTGTTAACTTTTCAACGTTCAACGGTTAAATATAAAATTATCTTTTGCTGTGAAAAATTTGAAACGTAACAAGGGCTTCAAGCGTGATTAAATAGTGGAATGCAATTCCAAATTCTATAAATTCACAATTCTTTTAGGCAAGAGTCCATGAATGCTGTGATAAAATCAAAACTAATTTGGTCGAAACCCTTTACGAGGAAAATAGCGGGGTTTTAGAAACGCATTCCGAAATACCCGTCAAGAAGAGACATATAGGCTTTTTATCAGGCTAAAAGGGCTTACGGGGATTCAGCACAGCAGACATTCCCGCATGTGAAGGGCGATCGTAAACAGCTGGTTGGATTCTAACAGAGGACAAAAACCGTTGAGTATTAAAATCGAGGCACTGAAATCGAAAAAGCTCATAGGACAGGTATTCCTGGAACAGGGGCTGATTGATCGGGAAGAATTGAAAACCGCTTTGAACCTTCAGGCTGAATCGGGTGAAAAGATAGGCAAGCTGCTCGTAGACCTGGGGTACGTATCGGAGAGAGATTGCCTCAGTGTGGTGAGCGAGCACCTGAATATTCCGGCTCTGTCGGCGACCGATTACCCCGAGGTTCCGGTACTCGAAAACCTGTTCACTTTCCGGTTTATGAAACAGTGCAAATTTGTCCCCGTTGCGCTGGAAAACGATACTCTCACCCTCGCCATGACCGATCCCCTGGACAACACAACGCTGGATTCCATCCGGCAGACAACCCAGTATACTATCAGGCCATTGTTGGGCGCAGAGACCGAAATCATGGATACGCTCGAGAAATTTTACGGTTCTTCTTCCAGCACACTGGGGCGAATCATCGAAGGCATCGACGAAGAAAACACCGGCCTTGGGGATGAAATCGAAGACATCGAACAGTTGAAGGATCTGGCCTCCGAAGCGCCCGTAATCCGGCTCGTCAACCTCCTGATCTCCAAGGCAATCGAAAAACGGGCCAGCGATATCCACATCGAACCTTTCGAAAAAGACCTGAAAGTGCGTTACAGGATCGACGGCATCCTGCACGATGTCGAGTCCCCGCCCAAGAAATTGAAAGCCGCTCTCATCAGCCGCGTGAAAATCATGTCCAAGCTGAACATTGCCGAAAGGCGCCTGCCCCAGGACGGGAGAATCAAGCTGAAGGTGCTTGGAAAGGACATCGACCTGCGCGTGTCCACGCTGCCCACAATGTACGGCGAAAGCGTGGTCCTGCGTATCCTGGACAAGAGCAACACCAGTCTCTACGACATACGCCGCCTCGGCTTTCCTCAAGATTCGCTCCAGGAATTCGAATCGCTGATTCGCCGCCCGCACGGCATAATGCTGGTTACGGGGCCGACCGGCAGCGGCAAGACCACGACCCTGTACAGCGCCCTGAGCGCCATAAACCAGCCGGACAAGAAGATCATTACAATCGAAGATCCTATTGAATACCAGATCGACGGCGTCAACCAGATCCACGTAAATCCCCAGATCAGCCTGACGTTCGCGACCGGATTACGCCACATCGTACGCCAGGACCCGGATGTCATCATGGTGGGGGAGATCCGCGACCTGGAAACGGCCGAAATCGCCATCCGGGCCGCCCTGACAGGACATCTCGTATTCTCCACCCTGCATACCAATGACGCCCCCAGCGCCATCACGCGACTGATCGACATGGGGGCCGCGGACTACCTGATCGCATCATCCCTGCTTGGAGTCCTGGCGCAGCGTCTCATCCGCGTGATCTGCCCCGCGTGCAGAACGGAAGCGCATCCCGTGCCGGAAATGCTGCGGGAGATCGGCTTCCCCCGCGGCAATTCCGACCGATTTTATGAAGGGCGCGGGTGCGATCAATGCGCCAACACCGGATTTTCGGGCAGGATCGGGATTTACGAACTCATGACGATCAATGACGACCTCCGGAAGCAGGTTGTAAGCAAGGCCGACTCCAACGAGATCCGTAAAAAGGCGCTCGAAAGCGGTATGCGGTCTCTTAGAGACGACGGCTGGCTGAAAGTCCGGCAGGGAATCTCCAGCATCGCCGAAGTCCTGCGCGTGACACAGGAGTCGTAACCGGTATTGAACAATTTTTTAATCACCTGACGGGTGCAGCAAACGATGCCATCATACTATTACAAAGCAAGCACAGCAGACGGAAAGTTGGTCGAAGGAACCATGGACGCTTCCGACGACGGGACCGTCGCCCTTAAGCTCCAGGAAATGGGTCTTCTTCCCGTCCGCATTGATTTTTCCAGCCGCAGTACGGAAATCGGGCTTCCCCCTGGACCGCAGCCTCACGATCATCAGCCAGATTTCGGAAAGCCCGGCCATGACCGAAATGGTCCAGGATATCCTCAAGGAGGTCAAAGGCGGAAAATCCTTTTCCGAAGCGCTCTCGAAATATCCCGGCGTTTTCCCCAAGGTCTATGTCAACATGGTGCGCGCCGGTGAAGCCGGCGGCGCCCTGGAAGAGATCCTGTCCCACCTGACGACCTACCTTGTTACGAGCGACGACCTGCGTTCCTACATCATGGGCGCCATGATCTACCCGAGCCTCCTGTCCGTGGTCGCGCTGGCCAGCATCACGATCCTGACCCTGTTTGTCGTTCCCAGGTTCGTTTTGATATTCGAGGACATAGGGGTTCCGCTCCCTCTGCCCATGGCTATTCTGGACGGAATCAGCACCATCCTCGCGAGCTTCTGGTGGCTGATCCTGGGAGTCATTGTCCTACTTGTCATATATTTCAGAAGATTCCGCAACAGCACCGAGGGCCGATTGAAAATAGACCGCTGGATGCTGCGTATTCCCCTTGTCGGTATTGTGCTGCGAAAGGTGGAGGTCGCCCGTTTTTCAAGATCCCTCGGGACACTGCTTCATGGAGGCGTTCCGCTGCTTCAGGCGATGACGATCGTGAGGGAAATCGTCGGAAACCAGAGCATCGCCATAGCCATCGATCCCATACGGACCGGAATTAAAAAAGGGGAGAAGACTCGACAGCATGCTCGCCCAGGTCGCAGAAGTTTATGACGTGGAAGTACGAAACAGCATCAAAAAACTTATCGCATTTTTCGAGCCGGCGCTCATCATACTGATGGGAGTCATCATAGGCGCTATCGTGGTATCGATGCTTACGGCCATTTTCAGCATTAACGACATACCGCTCTAGGAAACGATTTTGTTTGGGAGGAAGACATGTCGATGAATTTCGAGAACCGCAAATCGGAACAGGGAATGACGCTGGTTGAACTCATTATCGTTGTCGTCATCCTCGCCATGCTTGTTGCGGCACTGGGACTGACGCTCCGGGGCAAATTGGGTCAGTCAAAAGAAAAAATCGCCCAGATCGAAATTGCGGCGATCGAAGGCGGGCTGGATTGGTACATGGTTACAGTGGGAAGCTATCCCAGTGAGGGCGAGGGGCTTGAAGCACTGCGCAGCAACCCCGGCAACTCCCCCAACTGGGACGGTCCATATCTGAAAAGAATGCCTGTAGATCCCTGGCAAACCCCCTATTTATACCGATTCCCCAGCCAGCACGGCCTGGATTACGACCTTTGCTCCAGCGGGGCGGATAAAATTGAGGGTACAGACGACGACATCTGCAACTGGGAGGAGTGAGTTTGACATGAGCAGTTCGCAAAAAGGGTTCACATTGGTGGAAGTCATCATCACGCTGCTGGTGATAACCCTTGTCCTGGCCGTGTCCTACCCGTCTTTATCACGAGGCACCGCTTCTCTCAGTCTCCGGACTACGGGCAGGGACATTCTCAACACGCTTCGCTACGCGAGGCAGAAGGCTGTCACCGAACAGACGGGCATGCAGGTGACGGTGGACCGGGAAAACCAGCTGGTGCGGATGACCAATGACCTTGGGGAAGGAAACCGGGTCTATATCCTGCCGGACCCCGTCCGGATTCAGCGGGTCGTACTGGGCGGTACGGAAACGTTCGCTAGTACCTCGACCGTCCGCTTCCTGCCCAACGGCAGTTCGGACAAGGTGGAGATACTCCTTGAATCCAGAAACGGCTCCTATCTGAGAATTGTTTCAGACCCGCTTACGGGTGGCGCGTCTATCCTGCCCGGCACCGGGGAGGAGGCCCGATGATACCCGGAAGGAGAACGGCCGATTCCAGACCCGGCGCGCTGAGGAACGGAGAGGAAGGATTCACGCTCCTGGAAGTTCTCGTGGCTCTGGTCGTGCTGGCTGTCGGAGCGGCCGTAACCATGTCGGTCCTGTCCGGATCGCTGGGCAATATTCGAAAAGTGCAGCTCCGCACGCGGGTTATGGGGTACGCGCAGAATATTATGGAATCCGCCCTGTATAGGCAGGACCTGCGGGAGCCCACAACCTACACGGAAAACCTCGAGGGAGGTTACAGTTACGTGCTGCAGATTGAGGAATACGAACCGGAGATCGATACCGACTCTACATTCACGACCAGTGTCGAACTTCCGATCAGGCTGTTGAGCTACAGGGTTGACCTTTTCGGGCCCGGCTCCCCGGACCCGGTGTATCAACTGCAGACATTGAAAATTATCAACGCATTACAGGAGGGGGCACTGCCTGGTACGCAATGATAGGCAGAAAAAGAGAGGCCGCGGCCGGAACACGGGCCATACTATCGGAAAAGGGTTTTACGCTGATTGAAACGATTGTGGCCGTAACCCTCGTCTCGATGATGGCCGTAGGCATCTGGTCGATTTTCCGGACAGGGATACGGTCCTGGTCCCGTGGCACGGAATATATCGACGCGAGCCAGCGCTACAGGAATATCCTGGACCTGGTGCGCAAACAGATGGCATCCGCGTACCCGCTGTTGGCTCCGCCCGATCCGGATTCGCCCGGCCCGTCCTATCCCATTTTCTATGGAACGGAAACCAGTCTCAATTTTATCAGCCTCAACTCGCTCAACTTCCAGGAGAGCCCGGGCCTTACCCTCGTGAATTACGAGGTAATATCGAACGCGGAAGGCGATTATTCCCTCGTGGAAAGCGAGGCACGCTACACAGGAGAGCTTCCCGATACTGAAGAAAACGCCGTTCCCGTAAACACTATCCCCCTCTTTGAAAATCTTACAGAATGTTATTTCGAATACAGGAAAGCGGATGACGACCCGGACAACCCGGGCGAATGGGTCCAGGAATGGGACGGGCAGGAAATTGGGAAATTGCCTGTGGCCATTTCCATGACCATGCTTGCGACAGACACAAACGGCACGACCCTCAACCGCAATATCTTCGTTCCCGTGTATGCACCCGAAGGGAACCCGCAGCTGAATACCCTGAACCTCGCCGGACTGCGGGGAAGAGGAGGAAGGGGACGGGCACTCAGGCTGGAGCTTGAGGAAGCTGTTCGAAGAGGAATCGGACGCGACACCGGAAGGGAACGCGGCATGGGACCGGGCAGAGGGCGTGGCACGGGACCGGGCAGAGGTTCCGGAACAGAACCGGGAACGGGGCGGGACATGGGACCGGGC
>JARRLM010000520.1:0-2613 GCA_037386985.1 Acidobacteriota bacterium
CTTCACCCGCCGTCTGTCCCAGAAGGAAATGTTCAAAGGAAACGACCGGATTGTTGTCGCGCAGGGCCGTTTTCAGCAGACCTTTGACATCATAGGGCGTTGTCGGCAGGATGATTTTCAGCCCGGGCACGTTCATATACATAGAGTACGGGCTGATGGAGTGCTCCGCCGCACCCTGAAAGCCCCCACCTACCGTCATCCGATACAAAATAGGAAAACTGGCCTGTCCCCCGAACATATAGGTGATCTTGGCGGCGTGGTTCATCATCTGGTCCAGGGCTACGAAACCAAATGTCGCCATCCGGATGTTGGAGACTGTCCGGAACCCAGATCCCGACAGTCCTATCGATGCGCCGACGAAGTTGTTCTCGGCAATCGGTGTGACACGGATGCGGTCGGAGCCGAATTCTTTCTGCAGATCGGCAGGCAGGTCGGTCGACAAGTGGACGGTACGGGGATTGCGCCGGAATTCCTCCTGGATTGCCTCTGTAGCGGCCTGTTCGTATGTAATCTTTCTCATTCTTGCCTCACTTGGAATAGATATCCTGCAATGCATCCTGGGGTTTCGGGAGAGGGCTGGCGAGGGCGTAGTCGTGCGCCTCGTCGACCTTCTTAAGGATTTTTTCGTCCATGGATTTTATTTTAGATGGTGTAAGAGTTTTGCGCTTGAGCAGTTTCTTTTTATACGCCTGGACCGGACATTTTTTCTTCCAGGCTTCGATTTCCTTTTGCGGGCGCAGATCCGGCAGTGCGTCCGACAGGAAATGCTTGTGCCAACGGTAGGTTTTGCACTCCAGGAAAAACGGGCCGTTGCCTCTTCGCAGCCTGGCCACGGCCTCACCCGCCGCCCGGTAGACCCGTTCGACATCGTTTCCGTCTACCGAGTTGTGCGCAATATGGAAAGCATTCGGTACCCGGGTAATTTCTCTGGCTCCGAAGGACTCTCCTACGGACGTGTTCACGCCCCAGCCGTTGTTTTCGCAGACGAAAAGCAGAGGCAGCTTCCAGAGAGAAGCCAGATTCAGGGCTTCGTGGAATTCACCTTCCTGGCAAGCTCCGTCGCCGAAAAACACTGCGGCGATTTTTCCTTTCTTTTCAAGCTGTGCAGCTATCGCCGCACCTGTTGCGATCGGCAGCCCGGCGCCCACGATGCCGTCCGCGCCAAGCATGCCGATGCTGAAATCAGCAATGTGCATGGAGCCGCCTTTGCCCTTGCAGTAGCCCGTTTTCTTGCCGTGAATTTCCGCCATCATTCGCTTCATGTCTGCGCCTTTGGCGATGCAGTGTCCATGGCCGCGGTGGTGGCTTACAATGCGGTCTTCTTTTCCCAGATGGGCGATGACGCCGGTGGCGATCGCTTCTTCCCCTATATAGGAGTGAACGAAGCCGGTGATGGTTCGAGCGTAGAATTCATGAAACAGCCGCTCTTCGAAACGCCGGATTGTCAGCATCGTGTTGAACAGTTCTAACTGCAGTTTCTTGCTGAGGTTCAATGGAGCCCTCCTTGGAGCGCCGGCGTCCCGCCGGCATTAAAAATATCCTAATTCCAGTCTCTTCGCCATTCATCCACCAATGTTTCGCATTACAATAATCGAAACCTTTCAACTTCAAACTTCGAACTTCAAACGTTAAACTATTTTTAATGATAGCCGGGGAACTGTGCGATGGTGGCGCGATATGCGTGCGGTATCGCTACCTCCATCGGTTCCTTTCTCAGATCCTGGCTCAAAACTTCAACGCCCCAGGGTCCGTTATATCCCGCATCCAGCATGCATTTGACAAATCCTTTTACATCGAACTCCCCTTCGCCAGGCAGTTTCCGGTAGTTGATAGTATCTTCGTGCAGGCTCCAGGGGCATTCGAGTGTTCCGTCGTTGATTTCAATACCGAGCAGGTAACGGGAGGGGATACGGGCGACATCTTCGTACGGGATGTCCAGTTTTACGATATGCCACAGATCGATCATAATGCCGCCGTTTTTGGCATCCGCACCCTCAACCATTTCCAGGGTTTCAGGCAGAGTCTTGATCATGCTGTCGACGATCAGCTCGAAAAGGATTTTCGTTCCGTGGTTTTCCGCATCTTTGCACAGCGCCGCGAAGGACTCGATCAGCTGCGGCATCGGGGTGATCTTGGTCTCGAAATCACCTACTTTGACATGCCTGGCTTCAAGCGCTTCGGCCGCAGTCAGCAGAAATTGCTTCATCTCGTCCGATTTCTTCTTTTCTTCACCTGTGACAAACCAGTCTGTGAGAAACTCGAGCTCAACATGCTTCATGCCGTTGTCGTCGAGGATGTGCTTGATCTCCCTTAAGCTCAGTCGCCGGAGTATGTGCTCCAGGTCGGCTTCCTTGATAGCGAATCCTTTGAATCCGGCCTCCGCAGCAGTTTCCACGCGGTTTTCAAATCGGAACGGGCTGTATTCTGTCTCCGAATGAGGATGCACGTCCCCCGCCAACGTCCAGTACGAGCCAATCAATTCTATGTCGTTCATCATTTCATAGCCCTCCAAAGACCTTCATGCTATGCGAATCCCACGCTCAGAGTCAATTCCCTAGAACCTTGAAAGGGTGACAGAATTTGTCCACATCCAGGTCTGCGCCATTCATCCGC
>JARRLM010000521.1:0-6788 GCA_037386985.1 Acidobacteriota bacterium
TTTTATTGTAATCTGCAATATTTGCAGCCTGTAGTCTGGAGGCATTGAAATAATGAAAGTATCTGCGGCAGAGAAGGCTGTTGCAATTGTCGGCATAGGCGCCATTATGCCGGATGCAAACAACGCTGCCAAATTCTGGCAGAACATCAAAGACGGTCGGAATAGTATCAGCGAAGTTCCCCGCGATCGCTGGAACCCTGATCTGTATTACGATCCGGATCCGAAAGTGCCGGACAAATCGTATTCTAAAATTGGTGGCTGGGTGCAGGAGTGGGAGTGGGATCCTCTCAAGTGGCGTCTGCCTATCCCTCCCAGGGTCAGCATGGCAATGGATCTGACCCAGAAATGGGGCGTGGCCGCGGCGCGTGAGGCCCTCAATGACTACGGCTATCCTGAACGACCGTTAAATCCGGAAAGAGTTGCCGTTATCTTAGGCAATGCAATGGGTGGAGACCTCCACCTGTACTCCGCTGCCCGGATATTTTTCCCGGAATTTGCCGAAGAACTGGCCAAATCTTCCGGCTATGCCTCTTTACCTGAGGACAAGAGGCGGGAAATCCTGGAACAGCTTCATCAGGGATTCGGCGGCAAGCTGCCTTCGATTACGGAAGATACGATGCCGGGCGAACTCTCCAATATACTGGCAGGGCGTATCGCCGCTCTTTACGATTTCAAGGGGCCGAATTTCACTGCTGATGCAGCCTGCGCCTCCGCAATGGCTGCTATCAGCTCCGCCATCGTCGGCTTGACGGACCATGATTACGACACCGTATTGACGGGCGGTATCGATGCCAACATGAGTCCCTCCACCTTTGTGAAGTTCTGCAAGATCGGCGCTCTTTCCGCCACAGGATCCCGTCCCTATGCCGAAGGATCGGACGGCTTCGTTATGGGTGAGGGTGGCGCCGTGTTTCTGATGAAGCGGCTGGCCGATGCCGAGCGCGACGGGGACAGGATTTATGCGATAATTCGAGGCCTGGGCGGATCCAGTGACGGCAAAGGGAAAGGCATTACGGCGCCGAACCCTGCAGGACAGCAGATCTGCGTCCGGCGAGCCTGGCACAAAGCGGGCATCGTCCCGGAACCCGGTGATATGCTCGAAGGGCATGGAACTTCAACTCCTGTAGGGGATGCTGCAGAACTTGACGCACTGATGTCGGTTTTCAAAGATTTCAACCTGCCTTCAGGCTGCCTCGCACTCGGATCGGTCAAATCTAACATCGGTCATCTCAAGGGCGCCGCCGGGGCGGCCGGAATCCTGAAGGCGGTGTTTGCACTCCATGAAAAAGTCCTGCCTCCGAGCCTCAATTTCAAAAAACCCAATCCTAATTTTAATTTTGAGGTTTCGCCGTTTCGTGTGAATACCGAACTGAGGCCGTGGGAAGTCGATGCGGGCAAAGCACGTAGGGCTGCCGTAAGCGCGTTCGGATTCGGCGGAACCAATTTCCATATGGTAATGGAGGAATATATTCCCGGGAGGATAGCCGGCGAAGGCAAAAGCAGCGTTGCCGTCGGCATGGACTGGGGATCGGTTGAAGGAGCCGGCCTGAAAGCGCCCTTGCGAGGCGCTGCGGTTTTGGGTGCGGACTCCGCATCCGCGCTGTTGGAGCGTCTGAAGAAACTTCAGAAGGACGCTGAGGCGGGAAATGCACCCGAGCCCGCTCCTCCCTTCGAGTCCGATCTGCAGGCCGAATTCCGGTTGGCTATCGATTACGCCGATGCCGCGGAACTGGCGGACAAAGCCGAGAAGGCAATGAAGGCCTTCGAGGAGAACCAGGACGGAAGATGGAAGGCTCTGCGCCCGAAAGGTATCTACAAAGGACAAGGGCCGGCCCCTAAGGACGGGTGTTCGAAGAAGCGGACCGTACTATGGAGCCGTTGCTCGGCAAACCCCTGACAGATTGTATTTACCTCGACAAGTCCGACGAAGCCGCGCTCCTGGAAGCTGAAAACAACCTGAAGCAGACAGCCATTACCCAACCCGCGGTTCTGGCAACGGAAACCGCGATTGCCCGAATGCTCGGCGCCTACGGCATAGCTCCGGATATGGTGATGGGGCACAGTTTGGGTGAGTACGGAGCGCTGGTAGCGGCAGGGGCAATATCGTTTGAAGAGGCTCTGAAGGCTGTAAGTGCGCGCGGCAACGAAATGACCCGATGCGCCCTCGAAGACAACGGGATGATGGCGGCGGTCTTCGGCCCGATTGACGAGATTCAGAAAATACTCGATACGGTGGATGAATATGTCGTTATCGCCAACATCAACAGTTCGAAAGAAGCCGTAATCGGGGGGACGACCACGGGCATAAAAAAAGCCATGGAGGTCATCAGCGAGGCCGGATATGTTGTGCGTGCCCTGCCGGTAAGTCATGCCTTTCATACAAAAATTGTTGCGCCTGCCGGAGATTCTTTATCCAAGATTCTCAGCAGGATGAACCTTCAACCCCCGTCAATCCCGATTATCACGAATGTGACAGGCCAATTTTATCCCATGGGACCTGGGGTTGTACCGGAGATGATTAAACTGCTGGGCAAACAGGTCTCTTCGCCTGTGCAGTTCATAAAAGGGCTGAATACTCTCTATGACGCCGGCGCGCGTGCATTTGTCGAAATCGGTCCCAAGAGAATTCTTTACGGCTTTGTGGAAGATGTGCTGGGAGAAAAAGAAGGAGTCGTATCTCTGTTCACGAATCATCCCAGGATCGGTGAAGCGGCGTCCCTGAACCTGGGCCTCTGCGGACTCTATGCGTCCGGCCTTGGATTCGGTAAGGCTGAAAAAGCAACTCCGAGCGTCTCAGCGGCTGTAACTCAGCCGGCAGCGGCAACGTCTCCACGTTCACACGCCCAAGCTGAACAAAGTCGGGCATCGATTCCTTCAGTGACTCCTGCTGCACCCGCTTTTAACGCAGGCAGGATCAAAGAATCGCCTCGACATCCGGCTGCCGGTCTTGGAGCGGAGAAATATAATGAACTGGGGAGATTGTTTGCCGAATTTATGGACCGGGGATTTGAAATTTATTCCGGAGGCAGGACTTCCCAGGCTCCGACCACCGCGTTTGTGGATGTCTGCGTCACGGGCGCATCCCTGGGACTGCCCGGAGTGGACCGGGTATTTGACGATACCAACATCGAGCGTATTCTGAGAGGCGAAGGCTTTATTCAACCGATCCCGACGGATCTGCGCCAGGAAATGGTGGGGAAAAATATCACACGTTTGGTCAAGACCGAAGGCGGAGAGGGAAGCTTCGAATCAATTAAGAATCTCGACGACGTTATCAAGCTTGCAGCCCGCGCCGGGAATTTCGACATCAAAAACGATTTTGGATTTCCGGAAGACCGTCTGCCCGCCCTCGATCGTGTCACCAAGCTTGCCATCGGCGCCGGGATTGACGCTCTACGAGATGCCGGGATCCCCCTGGTCATGCGGTACAAGACAACGACGAAGGGAACGAAACTTCCCGATCGCTGGATGCTTCCGGATGAAATACGGGACGATACGGGGATTCTTTTCACCTCCGCGTTTCCAGGATGCGACTCCTTCGAAGAGATCATTTCAGGATTTTACGAAGATCAGGCCCGCCGGGAACGGCTCCGGGAAATCGAGGCTACATACGACCTAGTCCTGAAGAAAGGCACGGATAAGGATCTGGAGCAGGAACTGAAACAGCGGATCGACGCTCTGCGCATCGAGGTGGAAGAAAAAGCCTACAACTTCGATCGCCGGTTCCTGTTCCGCGTACTGTCTATGGGGCATTCGCAATTCGCCGAGTATATAGGAGCCCGAGGCCCCAATACGTCTACCAACGGCGCCTGCTCCAGCGGAACGCAGGCGGTCGGACTGGCCCAGGACTGGATTCGAACCGGACGCTGCAGCCGCGTTATCATCATTTCTGCGGATGACATCACCTCGGACAACCTGATGGGCTGGTTCGGTTCGGGATTCCTCGCTTCCGGCTCCGCCGCTACGGATGAAGCCGTGGAGGATGCCGCCACCCCATTCGACCGCAGACGCCACGGTCTGATTATCGGTATGGGTGCATCGGCAATCGTACTGGAAAGCAGAGAGTCTGCACGGGCGCGCGGTGTCCGGCCCATATGCAATGTCCTGGGATCTGTCGTCGCCAACAGCGCCTTTCACGGGACCAGGCTGGATGTCAGCCATATCTGCCGTGTGATGGAACAGTTGATTTCGGAAGCCGAAGCTCAATGGGGCATCGACCGGCGCCAGATCGCTCCGGAAACCGTTTTTGTGTCCCATGAAACCTACACTCCGGCCCGTGGCGGAAGCGCTTCGGCCGAGGTTTTTGCCTTGCGCCACGTTTTCAAGGNTGCGCCACGTTTTCAAGGAGGCTGCAGACCAGATCCTTGTCGCCAATACCAAGGGCGCCACCGGGCACCCGATGGCGGTTGGCATCGAGGACGTTGTTGCAGTAAAAATCCTGGAAACCGGTATTGTTCCTCCTGTCGCGAATTTCAAAGAGGTGGATCCGGAACTGGGCATGTTGAACCTTTCCAAAGGGGGTTCCCATCCGGTCCATTATGCGCTGCGACTGGGCGCCGGCTTCGGCTCACAGATCAGCATGTCCCTGATGCGCTGGGAGCCGAATCCCGATGGGAACAGGCGGGCGCCGTCGGCCCTCGGGTATGGATATCGTATTGAAGATCCGGCCGTCTGGAGCGATTGGCTGAAGCACCTCACCGGGTCTGAATCCCCTGATCTTGAGATCGTAAACCGTACGCTTCGGGTCAAGGACCAGGGGCCCACTACCCGAATTGAAAATGGGACCTCCACCTTCTCGGCTCTGCAATCCGAGGTCCACCAACCTCAGTCACTGCCGGCGCCGGCGCCGGTGGCCACCGGGTCGGTGCTGGCGATGCTGCTACCGGGGCAGTGGATGGAGTGCAGGAAGAAGTTCTGAAGATCATCGCCGAGAAGACGGGGTATCCGCCCGACATGCTGGATCTCGATCTGGATCTGGACGCGGATCTCGGGATCGACACGGTGAAGCAGGCGGAAATGTTCGCCGCGATTCGTGCGGCCTATGACATTCCGCGTGAGGATAATCTGAAGCTGCGCGATTTTCCGACGCTGGCCCATGTCATCCAGTTTGTCTACGACCGGAAACCGGACCTGGCGGCGCCGGCGGTGACGGCGCCGGTTCCCGAGACGGTGACGAGTCCGGCGGTTGGCGCATCGCCGGCGGCAGCCAGCGATGCTGGCACAACAGCAGTAGCTGGCGAGGCTGCTACCGCGGCAGAGGAAGACGATCCGGTGAGAGAAATGGTGCTCGAGATCATTGCAGAGAAAACCGGCTATCCTCCGGACATGCTGGATATGGATCTGGACCTGGAGGCGGATCTCGGGATCGACACGGTGAAACAGGCGGAAATGTTCGCCGCGATTCGTACAGCCTACGACATCCCCAGAGAAGAAAATTTGAAGATGCGTGATTTTCCGACGCTGGCGCATGTTGTCCAGTTCGTCTACGACCGCAAACCGGACCTTAAGGCCGGCAAGAGTGCATCCGGAGTCGAGCAGGTATCGGCTCCCGAACAGACTGCGGCGGAGGCCGTGAAGCCGGTTGCCGGCAGTCTGGATGCCGCAAATTCCATCCCGAGACGAATCCCTGTGCCGCAGCTTCGGCCGGATCTCAAGCTCTGCAAGCCTACGGGCGTTGAGATTCAGCAGGGGATGCGGGTGGTTGTGATGCCGGATCAGGGTGGAGTCGGCAAGGCTCTCATTACCAAGCTGGAAAAACTGGGCGTTCAGCCTCTTGTCATGGACGGGTCTGCAGATGCCGATTCGCTGGCGAAACAAATTGAAGACTGGAAGGCCGAAGGCGCCATCCTTGGAGTCTACTGGCTGCCTGCATTGGATGCTCAGGGTAATATTGCAGAGCTCAGCTATGATCAATGGAAGGAATCAACCCGCATCCGGGTCAAATTGCTTTATACAACAATGCGGTCCCTGTATGACCAGGTCGAAGGCAGGGGAACGTTCCTGGTGACGGCAACCCGTTTAGGCGGACAGCATGGTTATGGGGAATCGGGCGCCGTCGATCCGCTTGGCGGAATGGTGACCGGATTTACCAAAGCCTTCAAGCGCGAGCGCAGCGAAGCAACAGTCAAGGTCGTCGATTTTGAGCCGAGTCGAAAGACCAGCGCTCTGGCGGATATTCTTCTGGACGAAACGTGCTTTGATCCGGGAGTCGTGGAAGTCGGATACAAGGACGGTCGTCGATGGACGATTGGGCTGAAGGAAAAGCCGGCCGGTGAAGAGAACACCGGGTTGAAGCTTGGCAAGGAAACAGTATTCCTGGTTACAGGAGCTGCCGGAAGCATCGTCTCAGCCATTACGGCAGACCTGGCGGCCGCCTCAGGTGGCGTCTTCTATCTGCTCGATCTGACGCCCGATCCGGATCCTGCCAATGCAGACCTGCAAAAACTGGTCTCGGATAAGGAAGGCCTGAAGAAGGATCTGTTCGAGAGATTGAAATCCGGCGGCAAACGCGTCACTCCTGTAATGGTGGACAGGGAAATCGCAGCTCTGGAACGCTCCAGGGCCGCCCTGGATGCAATTCAGGCTGTAACGGGCGCCGGTGGAGTGGTGCATTACCACAGCCTGGATCTGACGGATACCGGAGCTGTGGCTGCGGTTGTCAAGGATATCGCAGAACAGTACGGCCGGATCGACGTTCTTCTGCATGCCGCAGGCCTGGAGATCAGCCACGGGCTGCCGGACAAAAAACCGGCTGAATTCGATCTGGTCTTCGATGTTAAGAGTGACGG
>JARRLM010000522.1:0-6898 GCA_037386985.1 Acidobacteriota bacterium
GATGTCGGGATCCATCCAGCGCTATGAAAACCGCACGCAGGAGATCTCACAGATATCCAGAGGGCTGAAAGGGCTCGCCAAAGAGCTGAAAGTTCCGCTTATAGCAGTATCCCAGCTCAGCCGCGCTATCGAATCGCGGACCGGAGAACACCGGAAACCCCAGCTGTCGGACCTCAGGGAATCCGGATCTATCGAACAGGATGCCGATGTTGTCCTGTTCATTTACCGCGAAGATATGGTTCATCCTACAGAGGAAAACAGCGGACTTGCAGAAATGATCATAGGTAAACAGAGGAATGGCCCCACAGGATCCGTTCAACTTGCATTCAGCAAGCAGTTCACACGATTTGACAGCCTGTATCAGGAAGTGGATTAAAGTTCTGAGTTCTGAGTTCTGAGTTTGAAGTTTGAAGCCTTCGTCGGTGTAACGGGGGAGCTGTTGGATAAATGGCGAATCGCCCTGAATTCAATAAATCAAAAAATGAATGGGGTTTTGCTTCTTAAAACCCGGATTTGCCTGGTTGGACATCCAGGAACTTGAACAGCGGGAAACTAATTTAATACACGGGGGATAATGAGCCATCAGACCGTTTCAACAGAAGCAAAATCTTTCCCGCCAAACAGCCGTCAAACCTGGGCTGAAATAGATTTGGGGGCCCTGAAGGACAATTATTCGAAGCTCTGTTCCCTCATTTCCTCCCCTGGAAACACGAATCAATCATCGATCCCCTATCCCAGAATCATTCCAGTTGTGAAAACCAAAGCCTATGGCCATGGCGCGATTCAGGTCGCGCGTTGCCTGGCAAAGCAGGGAGCAGGGATATTTTCGATCGGTATTGTGGAAGAAGGTTCAGTGTTGCGGGAATCAGGCATTTCTCAGGATCTCCTGGTTCTGGGCACCAACTGGATGGGGCAGGAATCCACGGCTCTAAGGCACCGTCTTATTCTCTCGGTTGATTCGGTCAAGAGCCTGGAATCCCTCGACAAAGCAGCGGGAGAACTGGACGTTTCCGCTCCGGTGCATATCAAGGTTGACACGGGCATGGGACGTCTGGGAACTCGATGGGATTCCGTTGAACCGTTACTGAATGCCCTGCACACAGCGAAAAATATATCCCTGAAAGGATTTTTCTCCCATCTGTCGAGTGCCGACGAAGAGGATCCCGCCTACACACAGAAGCAGAAGCGCAGGTTCGAGGATGTCCTATCCAAGGTTCGGAAGGCCGGATTGGATCCGGGAGAAATTCATTTTCCCAACAGCGCCGGCCTCCTCTACCATAAACAGTTTCGACAATGGAGCGCAAGAACAGGCATCACCCTGTATGGGTACGCCCCCGATCCCGGACGATCTCCGATAAAACTCCGCCCCGTCCTGACCCTGAAAACAAAAGTAGGCCCTATTCGTCAGGTTCAGCAGGGGGAATCCATCGGGTACAACAGGAGATTCACAGCCTCCCGAATCACCCGATACAGCACCCTGCCTATCGGATACGCGGACGGATTCAACCGGAAGCTCGGCAATAACAGCCGCGTGATCATCCGGGACGGTTGGGCCGACGTGATCGGGACCGTCTCCATGGACATGATAGCGGTGGATTTAACCGATCGGCCTGACGTTCGTGAAGGAGACGAGGTTATTCTCCTGGGCTACGGAAAACATTGCAGCGCAACGGCTGATACCTGGGCGGATACGCTGGGAACCATTCCTTACGAAATTCTCTGCGGGATAGCGTCCCGTATCCCCAGAATCTATATATAATCGTTCCCCGTTCCCCGTTTCCCCGGATATCTCGGTGATGATCTGGACCCATAAAGGCCAAGTCTCTATAATGGACGTATCATGGAACACCCAAGTATTCGGCTTCTGCACAAATAAAACCTGGAGTCACGGTGAGAATAGCAACCTGGAACGTGAATGGAATTCGCGCCCGCCAGCAACAGGTCCTCGAGTGGATTACAAGCGACAAACCGGACATCCTAGCCTTGCAGGAACTGAAAGCGCCGCGAGATAAGGTGCCGGATTCTCTATCCGAAATGGAAGACTACTGGTGTTACTGGCATGGAGAGAGAGCCTACTCCGGTGTCGGTCTGCTTATTCGACGCAACCTATCTCCCGAAAAGCCAGGTTTCGCCCATCCTGAATTCGACTTCGAAACCCGGATTGTTACGGCCCGACTGGGGAACCTGGTAGTGAATTACACTTTCTCGAAGCGATGCGGAACTATGCCGCAGCGTGCGGTAAACAGGGCCTGGATCTTGTTCTGTGCGGCGATATGAATGTCACCCGGACGGACCGGGATGTGCATCCAAAAGAACGGAAAGCCGATGCCATCGGCCAGCGTCCCGACGAGCGGGCGCTTTTCGAAAAAATCCTGTCCGAAGGAAAGGTCGTGGATATCGGCCGCACCCTCGATCCCGAAAACGACCGGCTCTTTACGTGGTGGCCGCCATGGCGCCAGATGCGCCAGAAGAATATCGGATGGCGGCTCGATTACGTTCTGGCAAGTACATCCCTTGTCGACCACATTCCAGAATGCACTGTCCTCGCGCAACTGGGTACCAGCGATCATGCCCCCGTCGTTGCGGAACTGCAGAAGTTCTGAGTTCTGAGTTCTGAGTTCTGAGTTTGAAGTTAAGAGTTTAAAGGCGCTTTTAAAGAAAATCTGATAAAGCTTTCAAACCAATTCAATCCCTTTGTCGACTGTCATTTAGAGCTAAATTCCTTTTCTGCGGTTTTTCCTCACTTTAATCCATTTTCGATCTTCTATTGTTACAATTCTGATACAATCGGCTTTTTTGCGTGTTGTGAAATCAAGTTACTGTAACAGTGGATTTTTCATGCCTTGATAAAGATATTGAGACCGATTTTCTCGTTACTGTACAGACTGCATAATTATTGTTGAGCATCACTGGAGGACTTTGTGAACCTGGTGACTCTAATAATCGACATGCAAGAGGATTTTTTCCAGCATGAGCGGCTCAAGCAGCGTAGGGCAGAACTTTCACGATGCATCAACGAGCTCGTTAAGATCTGTCGCGATGGCGACGTCGTCCTGGTGTGGGTGAAACAGGAGTTTTCTCCCGATTTGAGTGATGCGATGCTCGAGAATAGGAAGAGAGGTATCAGAATTGTTATCAACGGAACTCCCGGGGCATCGTTGCTACAGGAGCTAGATTGTCGACCATCTGACGAATTCATAATAAAGAAGCGTTACAGTCCCTTTTTCGGTACTAATCTAGATGAATTGCTAGCAAGGCTGCGGGCGACTCATCTTATCATTGCCGGAATCAACACACATGCCTGCGTACGGACGGCGGTTGTTGATGCATATCAGAGGGATTATGAAGTCATTCTAGCGCAAGACTGTATCGAGTCGCATGATGCGGAGCACCACGACGTTTCGTGGCGGTATATGGACGGTAAGCTGGGAAGAGGTATGAGTAATGAAGAGATCCGTTCGTTGCTCGCCGGATACGCCTAATCTGAGCATAGAACTGAAAAGCCAAACTGCCACCACCCTTGCACAGTCGAGGATGGCATCAGTTTGCCTTGATGGATACAGGAAAGGCTTAGTAGTTTAGTGATACGGTCTTGAAACGCGGGTGGGCTGCCAGTTCCTGACTACTGGCTTCTGGCTTCTTACTCCTTGTTACTGGCTTCCGGCTCCTGGCTGCTTCGCTTTACCCGGCGCAAGTTCTTCGCAAAGCTGTGTGGCGTAGGGATAAAAATTCCCGTAGATTCGATACGCAGCCGCCCCACCCGAATCCAGATATCGTTCACAGGACCGTCCGGCTTTAACAGTCCTTGAAATACCGTTCCGGAGCTTTTTCGAGATATCCAGCATATCCTTCATTGCCTGCAGATCCGTGACCTCTCCGCGAGCCGGAATGACCGTAATCATTTCTTCAAGAGTCTTCTCCTCCTCTTCTTCACCCGCTACCCCACCTTCTTCAAGTCCTTCTTCGTCCTCAGGCTCTTCGGGCGGAATCGCGGATATCAACAACGGCACGGAATCGATAACCTTTTCCAGCGCATCGATCCACTTGAGCGCGCTGCCGCCGGTTGAAGTGTCGATATCGGGATAGTATCCGGGCTCAAAAAGCCTTCCGACAAAAAGAACTTTTTCATCCGGAACATACGCAAAAATATCCGCTCCCGTCCTGGCTTCATGCGGCAGTGCATGGATGTCAATTTCAACATCATCCGGAAACAGATACATCCTGTTTTTGAAAATGAATTCCGGAAATGCGGAAGGTTCCTCGTCCGGTATCTTGGGATATTCCATGGCGTTTTCATCCTGATTAGGAAACAAAATCGTCACAATGCTCGGATCGTTGTACTCACTAAATCCGTTTCGACGGCTCATCAGGATATTCCTGTTCCGACACATCCAATTCCCGCTGCCGGAATCCCGACAGCAATACAGCTCCCTGCCGGGCAAAATAGTCGACACCGGCCATCTGAGAGGAATAGTAACCGGTATTGACCATCCAGCGCACCGGACCGCCTCTCAGTTTTCTCAGATTTTCCAGAAGGACTGATAGATCCGGTTCAGGAGGCGGATCGAACAGCAGAGTTCCCTGTCCTGTCGACACTACGGCAATATTTTCCCCATTCACTTCCATATTCAGGAAGTAACAGTGATCACTCGCCTGTTCGAAGGAAGGCTTGGCATTCGTGTATGGTGCGCTTCCGGCAATAATCAATAGAACTGTCGCGAATAATACTTTTTTCATGGCATAGCCTGATCGGGCTGGAATCCCCTGAGAAATTTTTCGATTAAGACTTCAACCTCCTCAATCTGCTCGGAAAAGAAATGATCCGCATCCGGGAGACGATGTATCCTGGCAGCTGGCGGCAGGCGGCGAATCAGGTTCTGCAGATTCACCGGCGAGCAGAACTCATCCCGTGCTCCGACAATATAAAGCGAAGGATTCGGATAATCGACTAAATATTCGAAGTCGTAAAGATCGAGAGGTAGTCCGATCCCGACAATTGCCCGAATGCGCGGATCCGAGCAGCCAACCTGCAGCCCTACCCAGGCTCCGAAGGAATACCCAAGGACCGCAAGCAGCTTCCCCGGATATTGTTTCTCCATCCAGTCTATAGCCGCTGCAACATCCTCCGTTTCACCTAGCCCCTGATCGTACCGGCCGGTGCTTTTTCCTACACCGCGGAAATTAAACCGGAGTGTGGCGAAACCGGCTTTGGCTGCAGCCTTCGCAGCCCGGTAGACCACCCTGTTATCCATCGTGCCGCCGTAAATGGGATGAGGATGACAAAGAACCACCCCTCCCTGCGGTTCTCCTTCAGGTTCACGAAGATGTGATTCAAGCTCAACAGATCCGGCAGGAATTATCAGCGTCATACTCTTACACCCGACTATATTTTCAACAAACAACCTGGAAAATCCATCCAGAAGATTTTAGACTAACCTGTCCATTAAAAGAAACTATGAACGACACTTATCCAATGAGGGGATTGAATGAACGATCGGCAGTGGAACACTCTAACTTCCGTCATCCGAGGAGAAACCCTTCCCTCCCTACCTACCGGTTTTATCATTGACAGCCCCTGGCTGCCCAAATGGGCCGGGCACACAATCCTGGACTATTTCACGGCTGACCATATTTTTCTTAAGGATAACCTTAAGGCGATCCAGACTTTCCCGGAAACTCTTCTTCTCCCCGGCTTCTGGTCCGAATATGGAATGTGTACAGAACCATCCGCCTTCGGTGCCGTACCTGTATGGGAGGAGAACGAGTTTCCTTTCGCTAAAAGAATCATCCAGTCGCCCGCGGATATTGAACGCATTGAAAAGCCGGATCCGCGTAAAGAGGGACTCCTGCCCTTTACAATCAAGCGGCTCCAACACCTGAAACCGGAAATTGAAAATGCCGGGCATAAAATACGCTTTGCCGTTTCACGGGGACCCCTCAATATCGCCTCGTTCCTGATGGGCGTCACGGAATTCCTGATGGCTCTTAAAACAGACCCCGATGCAACACACTGTTTGTTGCGAGTCATCACAGATTTTCTGGAAGAATGGATCGATGTCCAACGCCTATGTTTCCCCACAATTGACGGGATTTTTATACTGGATGATATCGTCGGTTTCATTGGCAGGCAGGACTTCGAAATCTTTGGATTACCCTACCTGAAACAGGCTTTCCGCGCAGACGTAGCAGTCAAGTTCTTTCACAATGACGCATCCTGTAAAGCCAGCGCCCCCCTTTTGCCTGAAGCGGGCATCAACCTCCTGAATTTCGGCGTCCAGCATACGCTCGCAGAGATGAAAGAATGGACCGGCAACAGAATCACACTCATGGGCAATATCCCCCCGCGGGATATCCTTGCGGCAGGAACACCCGAGGACGTCCAACGTTCCGTCACCCATATGCTGGACTCACTGGAAGACCATTCACGCCTTATTGTTTCCTGCGGAGGGGGCATGCCGCCCGACGTTCCTGCGAAAAATATTCAGGCCCTGATAGACGCCGCGAAACAGTGGTCCGGGGCAGAATAGACGGTTCCCAGCCATGATGCCTTTTGGGAAATGCGGCAGATAAAAAAGATGCCAGCCGCTATACGGCATTCTTTTCAGTAATCACTTTCTCCAGCAATACGTTCTAGTATAATAAATACATTGGAATGCAGCAAAGCATACTCAGACAATGTATTTACCATGCTTTTCACCGATTAAGGATGCCTACCGTCCTGCGTATCCTGGGAGAAAGAAACATGCAACATGGTCCAAGATGTCGCTTCATGGCTTATTTAGGGCACCTCCTGCTGGTCGCCGCGACAGGACTTCCGGTGGCGAAAGCAGCCCAGGAACCCGCAAATGAAGCGCCTCCACCCGCACAATTGGAACAGAGTACCGTTGCGGCAGCAGGG
>JARRLM010000523.1:0-2589 GCA_037386985.1 Acidobacteriota bacterium
ATTCGAACCCGTGTTGCCGCATTGAAAGCGCGGTGTCCTAGGCCGTCTAGACGATGGGGACACTTCCCAAAGGCTCAACAATCTTACACTTTTATTCAGAGATTTCAAGAATCCGACGGTTAATTTTACGCCTAAAAGGCCAGTTTTTCATACTAACAGGTTCATGATAATGAAGAAAACTCTCTCAAAAAACCGTTTACTGTCCTGATATATCTGCGGGGATCATGAAGAAGTAGATCCACATGCCCGGCACCGGGGAAATATTCAAGGCGTTTCGGTTCAGGAATGCTCTTATAAAGCCTCTCCACTTCTTCTGTTTTCAGAACATCTTCGGAATCACCGGCCAGTACAAGAACTGGACAGTGGGTCTTTTCCAGCGCTCTAGTGGGACTCAGCTTCTCTATGGGCAAATGGTAAACATGCTTCCCCACTATTTCCAGGGGACGCGCAACAAACGGAACGAATGGCAACGGGACACGTTTTTCAAGGCGATTGACCAACGCCTGTTTAATGTCGTCGTAGCAGGATTCAAGGATAACCCAGTCAGGATTGATGGATTCATAGGCTACCGCATAGGCGGCAGCGGCGGCTCCCATAGAAATACCGTCGATTCCGATCTGTACCGGCTGGCTTCGATGAATAAACCGGATAAACTTTATAGCCGCCTTGAGATCCTTTCGTTCGTTATAACCATAGGAAATACGCGTGGACTCGCTGCTGCCATGCCCCCGGAAATGAAGCAGCAGCACGTGGTACCCGCGTCTCACGAAAAAACGGCGTCTCGTATTCAGAATCGCACGATCGGATCGATATCCATGAAGGACTATGACCCAGCGTCTCGAAGTTGTTTTGCGCGACCACTGAACCCAGGCGTGCAGACGGACACCGTCGGAAGTTTTCAGCGATATTGGCTCCAATTTCCCAAACGCCACTTGATCGATACAATCATAATCTTTCCTTGGCCCTGGGCGCATCAGAATCCATGCACTGATCAAATTACCTATTGCATAGACCGCCAGAGCAATGCCGGAGGCATACGCAAATACCTTCCCTGCTTTCCTGGCAACCGGCAATAGTTTCATATAAATATTCTAATGCTAATAATCGCGAGAAGAAAGAACTTAGACGACATATCCCGAAGGATTTCTTTGCAACATAGTATACCGAAGGGCATCCTCTTCGGAGCTTTGAATCGAGGCATCCGCTGCCGCACTTTGAATTGAGTACAGAAGGGGCTGTTAATCAGTGCCCTTCGAAAAGCGATTCTATCTCCTGCTTAAATTTCTCAAGCAGCTTTCGCCGACGTAATTTCAGGGTATTCGTGATCAATCCATCCTGCATTTTCCATGGCAAAAGTGAAGCGTGAACCCGACGAACCTGGGCGTATCCTGGAAAACGGGTTATCATTCGGGCGATTTCCGACAGAAGCACTTTCTCCACCCTCTCGTCGGAAAGAATTTCCTGTCGAGGCGATGAAATGCCGTGCTCGGCCGCAAGCTTTTCCCACTGACAGTGATTGAGAACCACTAAAGCCGCCAGATACGGCCGGCCTTCACCTACTATCATGACCTGCTCGAACAGGGGATTCACGGCAACCGCAAGCTCAAGGTCACCCGGGGGAACCTTTTCACCGTTGGACAGGACGATGATCTCCTTTTTGCGACCTACAATGGTAAGGTGACCGTTTTCCTCCATACGCGCGATATCTCCGGTATGCAGATAACCGTCCGCATCGATTGCCGCATCGGTTGCCTCCTTGTTGCGCCAGTACCCGAGCATCACATTAGGCCCCTTGACCAGCAATTCACCGTCGGAAGCGATGACTGTCGTCACATCAGGGATAGGACGACCCACCGTCGAAGGAATATTGTCATTCGTGTTGTTGACCGAAATCACCGGGCTTGTTTCAGTCAGCCCGTATCCCTGCAGGAAGTTCAATCCCAAGCCGATAAAAACCCGTGCAATCGAAGGCTCCAAAGGGGCACCGCCACTGATTGAGAGGCGCAGCCGTCCCCCGAGCATACGTATGATGCGTTTCCCCATGATCCTGTTCAGAAGCGGCCATAGAAGCAGGGGGAGATTCCAGTGCCGGCGTCCCTGGCGATAAAGAAACAGTTGCCATCCCGTGTGAACAGTCAGTTTGAAGAGATACCGGAACGGAGCCGGTTTTCCCTTGAGGCTTAGGACTATTTTTTGGTGAACTCTCTCGTAAATACGCGGTACGGAGATTAATACCGTCGGGCGCACCTCCAGAAGATCTTCGGCCAGTTTGTCGATCGACCGGACATAGGTGACGCAGGCCCCTGCCATCATAGGGATGTAGTACCCGACTGTTCTTTCGAATGTGTGGGAGAGAGGCAGAAAAGACAGAAACTTGTCTTCCCTGTATATGGGTTCGCTCTTCAGGCACGCAAAGGCGTTCTCAAGCATATTCCGATGTGACAACATGACGCCTTTTGGCATACCGGTAGTTCCAGAGGTATAGACAATAGTCGCGAGATCCGTTGATTCTCCACATTTCACAATGTACTCGCTGTCTTCTTCAGGCAACCAGGACGTGAGTTCCGAAAAGACCGTTGCACGTCCGGA
>JARRLM010000524.1:0-2582 GCA_037386985.1 Acidobacteriota bacterium
CCAGAATCCCAGCTGGCCAGCCGGGATTCTGGCGGAATCTGGTCGGGGCACCCGGATTTGAACCGGAGACCTCCTGCGCCCAAGGCAGGCGCGCTACCAGGCTGCGCTATGCCCCGAAATGTTGGGGACCGATATTGTAACTTAATTCTTTCCATGCCGCCAGCAGGCATTTCCTGTATTCGCTCGTCGGCATTTAAATGGATCCGGGTTCTTCCTTTATGCGGGCCAGAAGGTTACGGACCGCCCTGTAGCGATGGCTGTATCTGTTTTTCTCTTCCTGGTTTAATTCCGCAAATGTCTTATCCAGTTCGGGAAACAGAAAAATAGGATCGTACCCGAATCCGTTCGTTCCGCGCGGGGCATGTATGATGACGCCCCGGCACTTTCCTTCAGTTTCCAGAAGAATTCTGCCCTCTTGCGCCAGTGTCAGTGCACAGAAAAAGCGTGCGGTTCGATTGTTCTCCTCGCCCTCAAGTTCTTTGAGCAGTTTCCGATTTCGATCTTCATCCGATGCATCAGTACCGGCATAGCGGGCGGAGTATATGCCGGGCCTTCCTGCCAGCGCCATGACTTCCAGGCCGGAATCATCTGCCAGAACGGGGAACGAAGTCAAACCAGAATAGAAGAGCGCTTTCAACCGGGCATTTTCCCCGAACGTTGTTCCGGATTCATCGATGTCACGATCGATTGCGACATCCGTCAGGCCGAGGACGCTGCATTCCAGTGGCTGAAGCAGAATCTGGAATTCCCTGAGTTTGCCGGTGTTACGGGTGGCCAGCACAATGGTCCGGAGATCGATGTCCAACATAGGAATTCTCTCTGGTATAAATGGTGTCGGGCTGGAATTTCACCAACTTCCAGAATGTAATGCAAGCCACAATTCCGAAGTTGTGTTTCCTAAATACATATATTTTTCTCAATCCCTAACTTTGGAATAGAGGGTAAGCGGGTGAATTTATCGATAAAATTGGCGAAATTTTAACCTGACACCATTTTATTATCAGGGAAGAGCTTCTGAAGGTCGGTACGGGTTGCAAGAACGGACTTCTGCATCTGGACGAGCTGTCGTATCCCCATGGCAGACAGGTTTTGAAGCTCTTTGAGTTGTTCGGGCGTGAAGGGAGCCTTCTCAGCCGTACCCTGAATCTCCACGTAAAGTCCCTGGCCGGTCATGACGCAATTCATATCCACCTCGGCGCTGGAATCTTCTTCGTAATCGAGATCCAGGCAGGCCCGGCCATCAATAATTCCGACACTTGTCGCTGCGACATAATCGATCACGGGAGAGACGGGAAGCAGTTTCCGGTCCATCAATTTTGCGACGGCCAGGGCAAAAGCGAGAAACCCCCCCGTGATCGATGCCGTACGCGTTCCACCGTCGGCCTGGATTACATCGCAGTCTATGAGAAACGTGCGTGTGCCCAAAAGGGATAGATTGGCTATGGAGCGCAGCGAACGTCCAATCAGGCGCTGGATTTCGACGGTGCGTCCGGACTGCTTGCCCCGGGCCGCTTCCCGAACAGTGCGCGTCGAGGTTGATCCGGGCAGCATACCGTATTCGGCCGTGATCCATCCCTGGTTCTTGTTGAATAAAAACGGCGGAACCCTGTCTTCCACCGAGCAGGTGCACAATACCCGGGTATCTCCCACGGCAATATGGACCGAACCGGCGGCATGTTTCGTGTAATCCGGCTCCAATTTTACTTCCCTCATCGCATCATAATTGCGGCCGCTTGGTCTCATCGATCATCCTCTCTAACCGTTCATGTTGAAAGTCCACATTCTACCAGCCGTATCGTAAGAATGGAAATAGTGTCAGGTTGGAATTTCACCAATTCAAGAACGCCCAGCCGTTTTATAGACCTCTTGCGAAATTGGTGAAATTCCAGCCTGGCATCATTTGTCCGTATTCCTCAAGATCCCCATGGCGGTTGAATTTGCCGGCCGATTCCAATAGCATAGATTGTATGAGATACAACATGTTCGGTGGTCCCGCTACCTGGGCCGTCAAGAAAATCATTCTTGCCAATATCGTCCTGTTTGTCCTGCAGCTTCTTTGCACTCTGTTGAAAATCGGTGTCGACAAAGTGTATAACGGACAGTATCTCCTGAAGGTGCCTGCTCTCGAGTACTTTTTAGGCTTGAATCCCGATCTTATTACACAGCAATTCATGTTTTGGCAGTTCGGAACATACATGTTCCTCCACGGAGGCTTTTTTCATATTCTGATCAACATGTTGATGCTCTATATGTTCGGGAACGAACTGGAGCGTCTCTGGGGCACCCGGAGGTTTTTGAAATACTATTTTATCACCGGCATCGGTGCCGGAGTCTGTTCCTGGATTGTGGATCCCCACAATCCAGCAATTACAATCGGGGCATCCGGCGCCATCTACGGACTCCTTCTCGCTTACGGCATCACCTACCCCAACCGAATCGTCTACCTGTACTTTCTGTTTCCGATCAAGGTCAAGTGGATGGTGTTGATTATGGGTGCGGTGGTCTTTTTCTCTTCCCCCCGCCGAACACAGACGGGCATCGCACACATCGCACATCTTGGAGGCATGCGGGTCGGGTACCTA
>JARRLM010000525.1:0-2581 GCA_037386985.1 Acidobacteriota bacterium
ATCGCAGGGTCATATTGTGCTTGCAAAAAGATTGTTTGAAGAGTGTCTGGCGCTATTTATAAAACAGGGGAACGAGGATAGAGCTATCGAATGTCGTTCAAGGTTGATTGTTACGGACGATAGGATAAAAGAAGTCAACAAGAATGGAAACAAGTGATAGTGTGCGATCATTGAGTAAATAAGTTCCAAAAGAAAGATAGGAACCACCGATCACGAGACCATGGGCTTTTTAGTTCCCTGCAGGGCTGATATCCTGCGGGAATTAGGTTTAGCTGCTATATTCTCTTGATTTCACGAATAACTTCGCCGCTTGAGCCTGCTTTCAGGATTGAGATTATAAAATGCCTGGCTGACTCGGTGTTGGTGAGAAGATGTCGAAATTATATAATTCCCCTTAACTTAATATTTGCCGGAACAATTAAAAAAACGCTGTAGTGATTTTCGCTACTTTAATGTTAAAGGGTATCTATAATTGTTGTAAAATAGCTTTAGAACATACATCTAAACTCCCATACAGATTACCTGCCACTTATGCACATTAATCTTGATACTCTCATCTACCCACAAATATTGATTCCCCTATTGATCTGTCTCGCTCGGGTCCTGGACGTTACACTTGGAACCTTGCGGATCATATTTGTATCAAAGGGATTCTCGAAGCTTGCTCCCATCGTTGGCTTCTTTGAAGTATTCATATGGCTGCTGGCGATCGGTCAGGTCATGAGCAATTTGACCAATTTCTATAATTATTTCGCCTATGCGCTGGGATTTTCCCTGGGAAATTACATTGGTATGCTTATTGAGCGTAAACTTTCACTTGGTGTGGTCGTTGTTCAGGTTATTACACAATCCGATGCTTCCACCTTGATAGGGCTCTTGCATGAAAAAGGGTATGGCATAACCACATCAGATGCCACCGGGATAGAGGGTCCTGTCCACATTATTTTCAGTGTAATCAAACGCTCAAAGCTTAATGAAATTGTTGAGATCATCAAGAAGTATAACCCCAGGGCGTTTTACATGGTATCTGATATTCGGACCGTGTCGGAAGATCTATATCCTTTACGATATGGCTCAAATTCCAGGCATTTTTCATTTACAAAGGCATTACGAAAAGGGAAATGAGAAACCTGATTTAACCCATCCTAGTAGATATTGGTTTCATTTTCGATTGCCATATCCTCGAAGCGGGTGATGCGCAGATCATCGATATCGATGCTGTGCGCGCGTCCATCCAATATTTCCTCCGCGATCATCATCCCGGTTGCGGGGGAATGCATCACCCCTTGCCCGCTGAAGCCGCTCGCGTGCAGGTAGTTTGGAATCTCCGGATGGCGGCCGAGTATCGGCATGTGGTCGGGTGTGATTTCATACAGGCCGGCCCAGCATTGTTTTTTTGCCAGGCGTGCTTCCTCAAGCAAAGGGAACCGGTCGATTCCGGCATCCAGCACCTCCGGCAGCCAGTTCCAATCCACGTTCAGGTTGACTCCCGGCGGGTCGGCAGGGTTTGCCATTCCAAAAAGCAGGCTGTCTTGCTCCTTGCGCATCCAGAAACCCGTATCCACATCGAAGGTCAAAGGGATCGGGTCGGGGAATTTCAGGAAGCGTTCTGTCATATACGCGTTGCGCCGGTAGGGCTGCACCGGCAGATCGATCCCGAACAGCGACGCCACCTGCCCGGACCACGCCCCGCAGGCATTCACCACGTACTCGCCGCTTACCGGTCCGTTCGGGGTATCGACTGCCATTACACGCTCGCCTTTTAGCTGCGTGGCGGTGACGGGAGACGAGAGCGCAACGCGCACGCCCAGTTCGCGCGCCCGTTTCAAATACCCACTCGCAATCCCATAGGGATCGCAAAAACCGTCCTCTGCTCCGAAGGTCCCCCCAACGATGTCATCCAGCCGAATGCCGGGCACATATTTGAGCGTATCTCGCGCTTCGAGCAACTCCACCTGGACCCCCAGGCTTTGCTGCAGGCTCACCTGCTCCTGGAATTGCGCCCAGGTCTCTTCCTTGTTGATCAGGAACAGGTATCCGCGTTGGCGTAGGTCTGCCTGTCCGCCAACTTCCTCGCTGAAATTCTTCAGGCGCTCGATGCTGTACTTTGATAGCCGGATGTTTACTTCCCGCGCGAACTGGTGCCGCACCCCACCGGCGGACAGGGCCGTGCTGCCGGTGATCGGGGATTCAGCTTTTTCCAGGATCAGCACATCCGTGCAGCCGCGTATCGCCAGGTGGTAAGCCACGGAAGCCCCAATGATGCCCGCCCCGATGATCAGGACTTCCGCTGTACGGTCGCTCACGCGCTCATCCCGTGGCTCAGGATCCCTTTTTGGTTTGCCGCACCAGCAGGGTCACGCCAGCATGCTCTCTGGTGTCTAAATATGAGAATCCGGATCCGTCATCCCGGCGACCGCTGGCGAGCACTTTCATTCCGTCCTCTTTAAGCTGCTTATCCACAGCCTCGATATCGTCCACTTCAAAACCGATATGAAAGACGCCTTCTCCATTCTTCTCGAGGAAGTCCTTATAAATTGTCTCTCCCTCACCGGGTTGAGCGAGTTGTAGCTGCAAATTG
>JARRLM010000525.1:2628-3794 GCA_037386985.1 Acidobacteriota bacterium
CCTTTTTCGTCCATCACGTCGAGCTTTGTATATTCGACCAGTGGAGGGTATTCCACCCATGGGCCAATACCGATGGATTCATAATAACTTTTGGTCTTATTGATATCCTTGACCACGATACAGATGTGATGGGGTTTGCTGAAAGGATTGTCTTTTTCATGCTCAGCGTTCATTTATTCCTCCTTGTTTGTCTGTTGCCTCTTACCGCGATAGCCAGATCCGGGCAAACGGTTTCACACAATTTACACAGGGTGCAGGCATCGAGGTTAATGGCTTCAGGCAGCGTATATCCCTTTGAATTGATATGGCTCGATGGCTGAAGCACTTTCTTGGGACAGGAGGCCACACAGATATCGCAGCCTTTGCAATAATCAGGATTGATAACGATTTCAATCATGAGATTCCCTAATTGCGCTCTCGATAATGGCCTCATATTTTTCAGTCCATTCGGGACGCGGCTCGGAGCGAAATTTACCCACAGGAATTTTATCCCCGTCCACGAATCTTTTTATCGGTACCGTCATCTCCTTCAGTTCGTTCATCATTTCCACGGGCGTCTTTTTTTCGTGCACAGGGCATTGAGAAAGGATCTCGATAAAAGAGGCGCCTTTGTTGGCGATTCCCTCTTTAATCGCTTTTATGGTCTGGTAGGGATGGGCGGTTGTCCATCTGCTGACATAGGTTGCACCGGCCGCCGAGGCCAGGCCGCACAGGTCAAACGGTTCTTCGATATTGCCGTACGGTGTGGTGGGCGTGCTCTTGTCCAGCATGGATGTTGGGGCAACCTGGCCGCCGGTCATGCCATATAGACCGTTGTTCACGCACAGTACGGTCACGTTGATGTTTCTGCGAAATGCATGGATGAAATGGTTTCCGCCAATGGCTGCCGCATCTCCATCACCTGTGAAAATAATGACCTTCAGTTCGGGGTTTGCCAGCAAGGCGCCGGTCGCGATAGCGAGTGACCGGCCGTGAAGGGTCCAGCCGGAATCAAAATTCAGGTAATGGCTGGTGATCCGTGACGAACAGCCGACACCAGAGAAGAAAACAAAGTCCTCTTTTTTGGCACCGGTTTTGTTGATCAGGTCATCAACGGCATGCAGAGTGTAGTTGAGCACCTGCCCCGCTCCACAGCCGGGACACATGATGAAAGGCAGGCGTGCCCC
>JARRLM010000526.1:0-2580 GCA_037386985.1 Acidobacteriota bacterium
CGTGGAGAACGAGCGGACCGTATCGGTCAGTGATGCCGTTCACCCGTCACCGTTGATGCCGCTGGAAACCGCCGATTCGGTTGGCGGCAAAGAAAGTTCGGGGTGATTTCAGAGTACGTGTCAAATTGTGAGTCAAATAACTGCCCCTGCTGGAATCGAAAGGGAAATCTCTATTTCCCCTTAAACTTACCGGCTAGTCGCTTTTGCACATCTCCAGGAACCAGTCCATCTATCGACCCGCCAAGCTGTGCGATTTCCTTGATAAGCTTGGAACTTAAATAGGAATATGCTTCAGCAGGTAACATAAAAACAGTCTCAATTGTATTGGAAAGGCGGCGATTCATTAAAGCCATCTGCAATTCGTACTCGTAGTCGGATATGGCTCGTATACCGCGGATAATGACCGAAGCTTCGATTCTGGCCGCGTAATCCACCAGCAGCCCGGTAAAGGACGTAACCGTTACATTCTCAAGATCCCGTGTGGCCAGTTCCAGCATTTCCACACGTTCTTCAACGGTGAAAAGCGGAGTCTTATCCGCATTTCGAAGTATCGCCACTACGACCTTATCAAAGAGCGCGGCGCTCCTCTCGATGAGATCGATATGACCGTTGGTGACAGGATCGAAGGATCCGGGATAAACTGCTCGAGTTTGCATAGGCTATAACGAGAATAATAATAAGCAAAGTCGGATTATAGGGGGAAGACGCCCGTAAATTCAAGGCTCAGTCTCCACTTCTACATCGATACCTATCCTGTCCACGTTCAGGGTTCTGGGTTTGAAGTCCTGAGTTCTGAGTTCCGGATTCCAGGTTTAGGCAAGGAGCGGAGAATTAAGAATGGGAATCTTTCTTTATGATTTCTCAGAAAGACAGAGACGCAGACCTGTATAGAAGAAAGATTGGCATTATTCAAGTATTGCTATAATTCGACGGAGACGCTCACAAATGGCTTGGGCTCTATTATTTAAAGGGATTTCCCTCAGAGCTTCCAGTGCCAGAATCCATCCCGGCAATTGAAACCTCTCAGCGCTTTCCTCTGTGCGCAGTCTGGCAATATTGCGCCGCATACGATCGGCCGTATCCAGGTAATACTTCCTTTGATCCCATGAAGTGTATTTTGATTCTTCTGCAATTGCGATTGCAAGACGGCTTCTGGCCGTTTCCATGGCAAGCAGCAGATCTCGCTTAAGAATATGTTCATCGCAACCGGTTAATTCTGGATTCTGGACCGCATTCACTGAAATTTCCCTGAAATATATAAGCCCGACATGAAACATTAGGAGTGTCCTGCAGGCAAAACCTCACAGAGGGCTCCCCTTCTTTGAGGCGTTTTCTTTAACTAATCATTGCAACCATCTTTGAGCGAAAAAATATGCAAACAGGAGAAAAATCCGATAGCGCAGCTCTGCATAGATCCTTGGAATCGGTTATCCACCATAACAGCGGCATGTGGTTCAGATTTGTTTTAGGCATACTCAGGAATGAGGCTGATGCTGAAGACGTGATTCAGGAGGCCGTTCGTCGCGTATTGGCCTGCAACCGGTCCTTCCCCTCCGAAGATCAGGTAAGAATGTATCTGGGTCGGGCGATCGGTAATACGGCTTTCGAAATGTATAACAATAGGAAGCGGGACCGCCTGAGAAATACACCTGTGCGGGAATCAATTCCTCTATATTCGGGAACTTCCAGCCCGGATATTCGCATGGAAGAAAAAGAAGAGGCCCATCGAAAGAATAGAATGCTTGGTCTGATTGAGGAGGGACTGAAGCAACTCCCATCGAAACAGGAGGAAGCTTTGCGGATGACAATACTGGAATCCAATGGGCATTCAATCCGCCACATCGGAGCAAGTCATAACATTCCCTACTCGACTCTACGGCATCGAAATAAGCAGGGACTCAAAAAAATGCGGATATTTCTGGAACGAGCCTTGGCTGAAAGTTCTGAGTTTGATTTGTGAACAAATAACCGTGTGAACGTATAAACGTGTGAACGTACAAAGTCGAATCTCGGGAATCAGACATTTCCTTTGTTCCGTCATACCGACTTAGGTTCGTCAGGGTAGCATTACAATCGTATAACGTTCATACGTTTACACGTTCATGCGTTCACACGATTTTTTGGTAGAAGCTGAGGCATTTGTCCCCCTGCCGTACAACACGGTATCTGCGATACTCCTCCCCAGTTTCAGGAAGAGGGGCCTTGCGTCTATGCTCGATCACGACACATCCGCGGCGGGATACCAGCTCAGGCTCAAAGGCAAGTTTCAGCAAATCCGGATAAGGCTTCCAGCCATAGGGAGGATCGAAATAGATTATATCCGCCCTGAATTCCTGACGGGCCAGGGATCGCAAAGCTGTGAACACATCCTGCCGCAGGATGCAAAAACCATTCTCTATACCGCATATCTCAAGGTTCCGTTGGATAAGAGCGTTAGCGGATGGATCCCTTTCAATAAAAACAGTTCTGTCTGCTCCGCGGCTGAGTGCTTCAATTCCTATGGCACCGGTACCTGAAAAAACATCCAGCATGACTGCACCGGAAATCTGCGGGTTCAGGATATTGAACAGGGTTTCCTTC
>JARRLM010000527.1:0-4357 GCA_037386985.1 Acidobacteriota bacterium
TTGAAAGGATACCCCTCTAGCTCCTCGAAAGTCCCATCCCTGTAAACATACAAACTCTGTTTTATATCCATTGCCTTCATCTTGCTGGAATTCTCTACGCCAACCTGTCTGTTTATCAAGATGCCTCCGGATTTCCATTGAGGGACCATATTGGCGTATTTTGAATCAAGGATTTTGACTTCTTTTGTCTCAACATCTACAACGATCAGCTCATAGACCCCAAAAGGAATATTTTCCTGACCGGTTTTCAATCTCGAGAGGACGATTTTTTTATTATCTGGACTAAGGTCCGGATCAGCATCGATGCCTATTGGATACAGCCCATGATTGCCCTCGTTATTGGGATTAGACCCGCCGTTGGTAATCTTCTCCTGGTTCGTCCCATCTGAATCCATCAGCCAGACCTGTGAAGGGGTTGTGAGCCACGGTTCAGGGAGCCTGTTGAAGACGATCTTAGTGCCATCTTCTGACCACGCGCAGTCGAAATCCATATATTTGGTTTGATCGGTTAATTGGACAAGATTTTTTTGCGTGTCAATGCTAAAAAGATAATTGTGAAATACCGTACTGTTCTGGGCAGAAAAAACAATTTTCTTGTTCGCTTGAGAATAGTCCGGGTTGTTGATGCTGTTCAGATCCAATTCACAGGTGAGGCAGTTCATTTCCCCGGTTGGTAGAGATAACAGATATATTTCAGGTTTGTCATTTTCATTAATTTTTCCATTGTTGTCCGTATCAGAACAAATTGCCAAAGTCATTAGAGTTGAGGAATCCACAACCTGTCCAAGCGTGTAAGAGCAAGTCGTATTCGTTATTTGAACGACGTCTCCGGTCTCTAGATCCATTGCAAATAATTGCCTTGTAGAAGCCAGCTCATCATCCTGAGAATCGTAGATTAATGCATTGCACCCAGGTAAATTGATGAAATTTTGGTCTACTTCGAAATTCTCATCCAGACAAGCTGTATCGTTTAGAACATAGCGAATGGAGTCGAAGATGATATCCATATTTGCAGGGATATCTTCGATCAAAATACCACTGGGGATTGGTGTTGGCGGCTTTCTTGGGACTTCAGGATTTCCTGCCTGTGGAGTACAGGCTGGGATTACGAGCAAAAAAACAAATGGAAGAAGTATTGGTTTCATTCGTAGTATCTGATTCCTCGCCACCCCTGTCTGGATGGGAGCAATGCGTCAGCGGTGAGACGGATTGCTGTAGCGAGTACAGGGTGTAAGCTGAGTCAAGCGGCGGTTTGAAAGTATCAATAGCTTATTCCTGCGAGTCGAATTCACCAATGAATAGCTCTTTTATCGTAAAAGCCTCACATTTTATGTCGATGGCATCGAACACGTTTCGAAATTCCTCCCGAAATGACAGGTATTGCTTGCGGCTTTTCCATGTATCGATGGTTAGGAATCGCAGGGGATCATTTTGGTCTTTTAGCAATTCCGTTCGTATATATGCAGGATGCTGCTTGAACAGGTTTACCCACTCTCCCTCAACGCCATAACTTGATTCGAAATCGGTTATGTGGTCAGGGTGGACCTGGTATTCCCAAACGTAGCTGTACATACGGATTTCCAAAGCTGATAGTTTCATCACCCCAGAGACACGCCTATATCTCTGATAAAAATTCCAGTACACTTCGATTGAAAACCTCGGCTTGTTCCATATTTAACATATGTGCTGCCCCTCGAATGACTGCCTTTTGGCTTCCAGCGATCTCGCGTACCAGTCTGTCCACCAGCATATGCTTCTCCTCCAGATCAAGTTCACCGATCATCACTTGTACGGGTATATCCACTTCCCCCAATCGTCCTGTCGCAGCCGGGACCAATGCCAGCTCATCTACATCGTCCGGTATCTCTTTCCTGAATATAGCCATCTGCATTTCTTGAACCTGATCCCGCACCACTGGACTGACTTGTTGGGGAGTCCGGTGGGGACCATCGACCCAGAGCCTCAAGTTCAATTCGGTTGCGCCCTCAAGATCACCTCTGTCCAACGCCTTTTCTTCTTCTTCCCAAAACCGTTTGATCCGCTCAGATGGGGCTGCCCCACTCACACTGGGTGCGCCCAGTATCAGGGCCAGGACATAGTCAGGGTACGCCAGGGCGAAATCAAGCGCGATCAGGCCCCCGAACGAGATTCCAACTACGGACACCGGCTTGAGTTGCAGGAAGTCTAGCAGTCCCCGGACATCCTCATGGTTTGAGAATGGGCCAGGAGGCATATTTGACCGGCCAAAGCCACGCAGGTCAAAGCGGATAACCTGATAGTCTTTTGAAAATGCGTCAACCTGAGCGTCCCACATGCGACTGTCGGCGACGCCGGCGTGCACCAGCAGTAAAGGCTGCCCTGTGCCCATGACTTCATAATACACCTGCGCTCCGTTTATAGTTGCTATACCTGATTTGTCGCTATTTTTGTCATTCATAATATTCCTGATCTCATCCAAAGCCGCCAGCGCATAGCCCGAGGCCGTCCCAGCAGCCCGGCGAATGGGACACCGTCCCAGGAGAACAGCGAATGGGACACCGTCCCAGGAGAATAGCGAATGGGACACCGTCCCAGGAGAAGACATCTTTGGCGGATAATGGCCTGTTGTAAATTACAATTTCATCGATCATCCCCCTGTGTTTCCCGGTATCTTCATAGTTAAACATTCCAAATCTGGTTATGTTAAACCTGTCATAGTTATCAATCATTGTGGTTGATGTGTTGACAGATGAGCCTTGATAAATACCGTCAATATAGAAATAGATGCTTGCCTCATCCCAAACCCCCACGAAATGATGCCAGGTTTGAATTTTTGGGTAATCTTCTGAAATGATATAGTATTGTTGTCCGTATAAAGCGCCAAAGCTGATGTTATCTGATAGGGTATTGTAGCTCCTTATTCCTAAAGTCATCAGATCTGAATTTTCATCACCAAGACTCCATATACCAGCATCTCTTTTATCTTCATTGAAAAATGCCCATATAGAAATGGTGCCAGTTCGCTCGTAGGGAATATTCACTACCTCTATATAATCATTGATTCCATCAAATTCATATGCGCCATCTTTTATCCCTTGACTGGTATATGTTGCCCCATTGACTGTTGCGTGAAATTGGTTTCCACTTTCATCCATGGCATCACCATTGAGAGGATAGTAAGCTATACGGTTCTCGGTCAGATTATGTGGTGGAATTGGAGTTTTTGTATTTTCTGGGGGAACTTCTTCGGTTGCTGCTGCCGGAATTGTAACGATCTGTGTGGATCGAAAAATTTTGGTAATCGGGATAATTTGTGTAACCGGGACAATGTGTGTCACTTCAATAATTCTGATTTCAGGCGTTGTCTGGATTGGAACACAGGCCGGTGCAATCAAAATAACGATACATATAAAAAGCCATCTGGATCGCTTTGTATGCATAAACCTACCCTCCCGTTTACTAAATCTTTTCGGCCGCCCCGCCAGTGTTTATACACCCCGTTTACCATCGCGTGGCACTTCGCTTAACCCTGAATTAATAATGAACTGATATCTCAACCACTACAAATACTATACATTTTTCTTGCGGATAAATCAAATGTCATTTGTCACGGGTTGAAGTTCCGCCTAGGGAAGTGGCTCAGTAGGTGAGCAGCGGATTCCTAACACCTGTTCGTAGGTTCCCCGGTATAGACCGCCGTCAGCCTGCCCCGCGTGGGGTTTTCCGGGGTTCATCCCGCTTGACGGGACCGTTCGCCTCACGAGGACCTCAGCCTGCCATTCGTTGCGAACGAAGAAGGCTATTCTGTGATGTGCATGAAGAGTATGTGAAAACTATTCTTTACAAAAGGGATTGTATTTTGCACACAAAATCTCTATAATATAAACAAGTGGATTTGTTAGGTTTTGCATTGCATAATGAAATATTGAACCTGGAGGGAATCAGATCAGTCCTTGGGTAAATAATTTCAATCGTCGTAATAAACCAAACATCTTTTCTCAGTTGTCACTTATTTGGGAAGGGAATGAACTGATGAAAACAAAATTCATGTGGAGCGGAGCAGTGCTTACTGTCTTCGTAGTTATTGGAATTTGGTTCTATCGACAACTCATGAAAACTATGGGTATTATTTCATTGGCTATATCCAGTAAGAGTTTCCGGGCCAGCATGATCTGATCCCACTCAAATCCCTGAAATACGTTTGTGACTTTTACTGGGAAAATTGTCGATGTCATTCGCTTTGAACTGGAAGTTAACTGGGGTAATAGATTAAACCCCCGGTCATGGATTCCCCGGCATAGATCGCCGCCGTTCCAGTCTCCTCATCAGAAAAAACTAAGCTCAGTCACAGATTGGAGTACCTTTAGTTTTCAGTCTT
>JARRLM010000528.1:0-2576 GCA_037386985.1 Acidobacteriota bacterium
CGGTTTTCCGGTTCAAGTCTCCGGCGCCACGGTAAACCGCTTCTGTGCTTCCGGCCTTGAGGCCATCGCTCAGGCTTCCTTGCGCGTTATGTCGGGTTGGTCGGAAGTTGCCATTGGGGGAGGTCTGGAGTCCATGACCTTCGTACCCATGGGTGGAAATCTTCCCAGGCCCCATCCTGAATATTCTAAACAACACGCCGATCTTTACGTTTCCATGGGGATAACCGCGGAAATCGTTGCCAACCGCTACAATGTAACCAGAGAAGAACAGGATGAATTCGCCTATCATTCTCAGATGAAAGCCACAGAGGCCATGAATAAAAAACTTTTTACTGAAATTGTTCCCACGCAGGCACACAAGTTTGTTCAAGATGAAAAGGCTATCTACAGGAAAGAAACCTTAATGGTTGATAATGATGACGGCATTCGGCCTTCTACGACCTTGGAAGGATTGGCCGGTCTGGACCCGGTGTTCGCTCTGGATGGAACGGTGACTGCTGGAAACTCTTCCCAGACCACCGACGGTGCAGCCGCAAGTATTATCATGAGCGCTCAAAAGGTCGATGCCATGGGAATAAAACCCATCGCCAAATTAAAATATTATACGACTGTTGGCTGCAAGGCCGAAGAAATGGGGGTGGGACCCCGATATGCCATTCCAAAACTTTTGGATATGGCCGGTTTGGGTCTTGAAGATATCGGTCTTTTTGAAATCAACGAAGCCTTTGCATCACAAGCGGTGTATTGTATCCGGGAACTCGGTATTGACATGGACAGGGTCAATATTCACGGTGGGGCCATTGCGTTAGGGCATCCTCTTGGATGCACGGGCGCCAAATTGTGTGCAACGCTGCTTGCCAATATGAAGGAACGCGGCGTTCAATACGGCATCGAATCGATGTGTATCGGCGGAGGAATGGGCGCTGCCGCACTTTTCGAGCTGTACGAGTAGCCATTGTACTAGTTATATTTGTCGCAAATCGAGCTTTTACTACACATTGACTGTCACGTAATGCGAGCCTCAGATTAAATCGAAATAAATAAAAGGCTATAACAGCCAAAGATACCGAGCCTATGCACTATCCTTCCTGTCAGAGCGAATCCCGGAGTAAAGACCGATTAGTGGATGATCCGATTAAACTAATGTATCTTCGGAGGGATAAGCTAACTGATAAATACTGATCTCGCCATATGAGCCAGTTCAACTTTCGCAGCTTTTTCGGCTGAGTAGGCTGGTTGCAACGGCTGACCTGTCCGGCCTAGCTCGAAGAAAGAAAACGGAAGCCTACTTTTAGCAGCCAACCCCCTGTTAGATAAACGGGGAAACTTTTCCTAAATTATCTGAATTTCCATTGGTTATGGTTTACAAATGCCAAAACTGATCTACTATATGGGCATGTAATATACGTTTGTGTTTTGTATGTCTGCGGCGGTGTGCGGCCAAGCATTTATTTGCTGTGATATCGCAAGCGTCTCATCTTGCCAGGTTTGGTAGAATAAACAAAAGGAATGACCTGATGGAAATTAAAATTAATAGCCACCGGCAACATCTTTCACAATACAGCATCGAACAAGCCCCGGAAGGTGTTTTCTGGGTGGAGCCAGGCGGCTTTTTTATCAAGGTCAATTTCAGGTTCTGCGAGCAATTGGGCTACTCCGAAGAAGAGCTGCAGGCTCTGCACATTTGCGATCTGCTGACGGGTTGGAACAAATCCCGATGGTCGAAACGATGGCAGCAACTCCGCAATCATCATTTGATATATTACGAGGGCGGCTTGACCACGCGATTGGGGAATGTGGTTAATGTCGAAATCAGCGCCTGCCTACTGAAATATGGCGATGAAGAGCTGATGTGCGGCTTCGTGCGTGAAAGTGCTCGTCGCCATAAAGGGGCCGAAGCGCTCATGGCGGAACTGAAGGAAAGCGTCGACC
Source organism: Acidobacteriota bacterium (assembly GCA_037386985.1). Taxonomy (GTDB): domain Bacteria; phylum Acidobacteriota; class UBA6911; order UBA6911; family UBA6911; genus UBA6911. The sequence goes on from JARRLM010000528.1 coordinate 1,933, forward strand.
GATTTCGCATCCTATACAACAATGCGCCTGTCATGCTGCAGGCCTGTGATTTCGAAACTCGCTTATTTAGCGTCAACCAATACTGGCTCCAAACGATGGGTTATCAGTGGCATGAGGTCATCGGACGGCAGACCCTGGAATTCATGACCGAGCCTACGCGCAAGGATGTGGCACGGAAGGTTCTCCCGATTTTACGGCAGACCGGCACCATTCACGATTTTGAATATCAATTGATCAAAAAAAGCGGAGAAGTGATTGATGTGGCCCTGACAGCCGTTTCCGACCTGGACAAAGACAGCCGCATTATCAGAACGTTGTCCATGCTCCTGCCGATCTCCGACCGCAAACGCGCTGAACGGCTGGAATCGCAGAATGTCTACTTGCGTGAGGAACTCATCAGCGAATTCAGTTCTGGCGAGATTATCGGCTCCTCCGCACCCATGCAGGAGGTATTCAGGAACATTGAAATGGTGGCCGATACTGATTCCACTGTGTTACTGCTCGGAGAGACTGGTACCGGCAAGGAACTGATCGCTAGGGCCATTCATAGACGCAGCAACCGTAAAGATGGCATGATGGTGAAGGTCAACTGCGGCGCGCTGCCCTCCGGATTGGTCGAAAACGAGCTGTTCGGCCACGAAAAA
>JARRLM010000529.1:0-2566 GCA_037386985.1 Acidobacteriota bacterium
ATAGTGGCCACAAATACCACTACATGTGTTTGAATCGTAATCGTCGCTGCGCGATTCTGAGGCCCACTGCCGAACAACCGCAGCGGGAGATGCGGACAGCTATTTCGGAAAACCGATAATGGTGGTCACCCAGGCACATAGTTAATCTGGCTTTTTCTTCAATTTTGGTTTAATTCTCCAGAATTATCCTATTTTCGCATTCAAAAATGGCTTGACTTGGGATAGATATCTTATGGTAATATGACAATAAGATGAACATTAAACCGAAAGGCTCCCAGGCAGCTCGAATCCGCCAACGCAAATACGAATTGATTCGGCGGTTCCAGATTCCAGAAGGCCTGCTTCCCGGCTCTCTGTCCATGCAACGGTTGCGATGCGGCAAGAAAAACTGCCACTGTGCAAAAGGCGAAGGCCATGCCGTTTGGTCACTGACCTTCATGGCAGACGGCAAAAAGCATGTCCAGCATATCCCGCAGTCGCTTGTGGATGAGGTACGCAAGAAAGTGGACGCGGGGAGAGAATATCAGGATGCCGTTCGTGAAGTTCTGGCATCTAATGCGAAGCTTCTGGTCCTGGCACGCAAACAGCGGGTGATTTGAGGCAACCTGGGGTAAGACATTTTTTTCGTTACGCGGCCCGATTTCCGAAGTGGCGTGCTTATCTTCGTTCTCCGGGAGACGGGCGCGTGTCTCCTCAAATTCCTGCCGCTCCTATTCTGCGATCGCTTGTAGTTGCACGGCTGCTGCGTCAGGAAAGTTTCCTGGCGGTAGAAGCTTTGGTCCGTTCACCAGCACGTCGGTCGATGGGAGTGGCTGTTTCATTTGGGGATGACGCACTTGGATATTTTACCGAACGACTCGATGTCGACCGATTGCGCAGCGCCGTGGCAGGGATTGTAAAACAGGCGAAGCGAAACAAGGCGTTTGAGGGATCCCGCTGGATTGGTCTGGCGATCGACGGGACAGGAGCCGGGAGGAGTAAGGAGAAGAAATGTGAAGACTGCCGCCCCGTACGGAACAAAAAGAAAGAGATCATAGGCTATCACCACAAGCTAGTAATGGTCAGCGTGGTGGGAACCGGTTTAACGCTTCCTATGGATGTGGAACCGTTTGGCCCGGGAGACAGCGAGTATGCGGCGGGGCAGCGGTTGCTGCAGCGTACTATTAAGAACCTGGGGGCTCGCTTTGCTAACTATGTTGTGGTGGATGGAGAATTTGCCACGGCGCCGTTTCTGCATGTAGCCGGCGACTTGGGAGTGAAGGTTGTGGCACGGTTGAAAGAAAACCTGCCGGAGCTATTCGAAGCCGCCCGACGATGCTTTGCCCGCAAGCCGCCGGATCGAAAATTCCAGGACGGTCAGGATCGGATTGAGATTTGGGATTGCGAAGACTTCGATCCCTGGGAAGCCTTACGGTGGGAAACAGTCCGGGTAATCCGCTACCGACAGCATAAATCAGACGGGCATGTTGTTGAGGCGTATTGGCTAACCGATCTCTCTAAAGCAGAAGCAGGCAGCCAGGCTCTTTATCGCATGGCGAAAAGCCGGTGGGAAATCGAAAATCAGGGTTTTAATGACGCAAAAAATCGATACGGGTTTGAACACATCTGCCACCATCACCCGAACAGTCAGCTGATCAACTGGCTAATTATCGCGCTGACATTGACGCTGGAACGACTCTATCGCAACCGATACCTGCATCGAGGACTCCATAGTGTATTGACGCCCATCAGCCTGCTCCGATTGTTGTGGATCAGCCTGACAATCCCCCCTGACAGCAGTTGATTGTCATTGGAATGCTTCTGGATTTTCTCCCTTAAAAACATTTTCTCAGATGCCTACGTAATTCGTGTCACTCCAGATCAGGAAAACGCCTCTGAAAAAACCCTCTGCTTTCACACGATCATGAAAAAAGCCGCTATGCTCACAAATAGCGGCTGTTTGGCGTATCGATTATCGGGAAGTTCCGAAATGGCTGAACTGGCACCCCAAAAACGCTCTAAAGGAACTAATCCCATATTTGATGCGCCAAAGGGCACACCCATTTGGTGCAAGATTCTGAAGACAGGAAGGATACCTTCGCGCTATCGTAAGTCTCAATGGTTAAGGGGGCGCGCCAAAGATGGACCAAGGGATACTGCCCTTCGTCTTCGAGGCTGCGACGCAGCCGATGGATCTAACCGCTTTCGCAGGCCTGACGTTGGTCTCGGAAACAATGCTGGCATTGTGTCTGGACAAGGTGGTCCAGGAGCGACTGAAGTTGCGGGAACGGCAACGAGGGTACGACGAATTCGATAAACTTCATTCGATTGTGCTGCTGCAGGCGGCCGGAGGCGATTGTGTGGAGGATATTCGGATCTTATCCCGGGATGCAGGTCTGGTTCGGCTCCTGGGACGGCCTCTACCATCTCCTGATGCGCTGCATGATTTTCTGGCAGCTTTTCACGATGAGTCTCAGTATAAAGATCGACCCGGCATTGGAACCGCGTGGATTCCGGAAGAAAACAATGCACTGAAGGCACTGGCTGATATCAATACGCTGCTTGTACAGCGAGCGGTGAATCAAAC
>JARRLM010000530.1:0-2560 GCA_037386985.1 Acidobacteriota bacterium
CGGGACGGGGATTCCGTATTTCACACAAACTACCGCCAGGATCGTGCGATCCAGCTGACCAGGGCATTCGTATCGGACGATTACGCCGGAAAGCTCCCCAGGAAACCCAGGATCGTCTATCTGGGGCTGACACGCTATTTCGATGAATTTCGCGAGTATTTGATGGATCCCATCGACAGCGGGAAAGGTATGCAGAATCTCCTCGGCGAAGTGGTATCCCGGGCGGGACTGAAGCAGCTTCGCATTGCCGAAACCCAGAAATTCAGGCACATCACCAGCTTCTTTAACGGCAAGTCCACCAAACCGTTTCCGGACGAAGAACAGGTGGAAGTGCCGAGCCGGTTCGATCCGGCCGCCTTCGCCAGTCATCCGGAGATGGAGGCGTACAAGGTCACGGAAAAACTGTTGTCTCTATGCAGCAGAGATAAGTATGGATTCATACTGGTAAATTATGCAAACGGCGATATGGTTGGACACACCGGCATCTTCGAGGCAGCTAAACGCGCCATCGAGATCGTGGATGAATGCATCGGCAGGGTCGTCGACCTCTTCAGCAAACAGAACGCGCATATTCTGATCACGGCCGACCACGGCAATGCCGAAGAAATGATTGATCTGAAAACCGGGACGGTCAAGACAAGCCACACTACCAATCCTGTCGATCTGATTTATATAGCACGGGACGCCGGCGACAGGATCCTGGTCCCGGAAGGCAAGCTGTCCGATATAGCCCCCACAATTCTGGATATTCTAGGTCTCCCCATACCGGAGGAGATGTCCGCCGACAGTCTTCTCAGCAACTGAGTCTTCCCCTTTTCTGGAAGAACCGGACTCCAAGAATGCAAGTGCCATAGCTGTAACGGGAGTCGTGAGGGGAATCCTTCACGCGATTTGATTTCGGTGTGCAGAAAGTAGCAGCCGTTATTCCAGTACAATGTCTGAAATTATTTTCTTCACAATGCATCTATGTAAGGTAGGATCGTATGTACAGGATCCGGAGCTACCGGGCATAATTTGATGCATCCGGCTGAAGGCAAAGCGGATCAACTCTGAATGCATCCATGAATCCCGATATCCCAAAATGGCTGCAAGCCAGAAACTTTAAAAGCGGAGCCGAAAGAAAGCGAGACAGGGAAAATGAAAATACCATTTTTATTATTTCTACTTGCACTTCCTCTCACGTCCACTCCGGATAAAACATTGGATCAGGCGATGAAACATTATGAAAAGGGGGAATACAAGGAAGCTTCAGAGCTGTTGTCGACAATCGGCGATTCATCGAATAACGCAGCGGAAGCGAAATTCTGGCTCGGAAAATCGTATCTGAAGATGCGCGAATGGGGCGACGCAGTCAAGGCGATGAAAAAAGCGGTTGATATCGAACCTTCCAATGCCCTCTATCGCCTCTGGCTCGGCCGCGCATACGGGGAGAATGCGGATCATCGCAAGAATCCATTCGGGGCATGGGGGGATGCGCGTGAGTGCCGTAAACAATTTGAAAAAGCCCGCGAGCTGGATCCCGAAAACATCAACATCCGATTCGATCTGGTTGAATTCTATGCACAGGCGCCCGGCGTTGTCGGCGGGGATAAAGATAAAGCACGTAAGGAAGCGGAGGTGATATCGAAGCTCGAGCCCAAACTGGGATATGCCGCGCGCGCCGCCATACTGGAACAGGAAAAAGAATGGGATCTGGCAAAAAAGGAGTTCCTGCAGGCGACCCTGGATTTTCCGAACGATGCCGACACACACAAAGACCTGGCACAGTTTTTATTTGACCGCGAGGACTATGATGGAGCGTTGGCAGGCGCACAGAAAGCGCTGAAACTCGACAGCCTTTCCAAGAGAACCCGGGTTATAATAGCCGCATCGCAGGTACAGCTGGCCATTAAGCTTGATGAAGCTGAAAAAAATCTGACGAACCTTGTTTCAAGTCCCTGGCGGGATGGGGACCCGTCCTTTGAAGAATTGTACTACTGGCTCGGCGTTTGTTATTTCAAAAACGGCGAGAAGGAAAAAGCGAAGAACGCATTCCAATCGGCCCTCGCGCATAATCCCGAATACAAAAAAGCGAAGCAGTATCTTGACAAGTTGAAGTAGCGAACGAGGTGCTTGCCGAGGCAAGCCGCTCCGAATGAAACAGTCAGCATACGGATCAAAAGAAATCCTGTTATATTATGAATCCATGGACAGCAGGATACATTCCTAATTAAATCTCACCGAGGCATTCAGGTATGAATAAAATTATAAAACGATCCCTCTTTATGCTCCTCCTTACCGTTGCAGTTGCAGGGAAGGGCTCCGCATCTGCAATACCCGATCCGGCGCCACAATCCCAGGTCAGAACGCTGACCATCCAGGAGGCTGTCCGGATGGCGCTGTCCCGCTCTCCCGAAATGCTTCTGGCCGAAGCGCAAGCGATACGCGCAGGAGAAGCCGTCCGGGAAACCCGTTCCCTGAACCGCCCCCAGGTCTATGCCGGCAGCGGCCTTGCCTACAATAACGGAATGCCTCTAAGTATCGAGGGAGCCGCCCCGTCAATATTCCAGGTTCGGATGAG
>JARRLM010000531.1:0-3569 GCA_037386985.1 Acidobacteriota bacterium
CGCGGACTTGCATTGATTTTTATATCACGTCATCTGGAGAGGGTGGGCGATCATGCCACGAATATCGCAGAGGAAGTCATCTACCTGGTGGAAGGACGTGAAGTGCGCCATCAGCACGAGAAAAAAATGAGGACTATACGATAAACTGCGCTTTTATCTCAACTGAGATATAGAAGAAATTGGAATCTCCTGTGCGAGGACCGTCCGGAACCAGTTCCAGATAAGATCCCTTGAAAAAGCGGGCATACCCTGATTCGATCATAAGGTGGCTGTTTGATTGCCATCGGATGCGTGTTTCGAAATTCTGCCCCAGTGATGTACCTGAGCTTCCTGTTGAATCCTGAAGGCCGGACCCTGCCCAGGCGTCTCTTGCGCTGGCCAGCCAGAACGTTCTGTGTGATGCCATTATCTGCAGTTCCTTTAAAGGGTTGAGAACGAGTCTGATTCCGGGAGTATTTAAATTCGATCGGGAAAAAGGACCGTAGCTGCCGGTTGGACTGAAATCGAATCTACGGGCTCCGAAAAGTGTATTGAATCGGCCCGATCGATCGTCTTGCGGGGATTGATCGCCACTGGCATAGTCGTATTGGAAGGAAAGCCGCGGGTTCCAGGATGCATTGATGCTGTAGCCGATCTCACCATGCTGGAAATATGCCAGGTGATCCAGCGATTCATTCTTGCCGAACTGCCAGGCGGACTCCACCTCATAATCGATAATGCCGGTTTCCGGCATTTTATAAAAACGTCCTCCAACAGTTGAATGTCTTGGTCGGGCAGAGTCTTGTTCATTACTGTGGAGTCCTAAACAGTAAAGATCCATATTGAAATTCGGCAAATGCCGGGATTCGAAAAATATACCCCAGAAATATCGATTGTCGCTTGAATCCAGGTCGTAAGGATCTATTAGGACAGGGCGGGTCAGAAACGCGCGGATCATCCAGTCGGTTTTCCCGGTTAGGGTCCATGAAATGCCTTCGAAAGCATTGGTCGAATTACGCATTCGGTTGCGTGCGGACAATCGGCGTTTGCCCAGGTCCATTGTGAATCGTCCCAGAATGAATTGACTTTTCATTTTTGAAGGGAGATTCAGGTTGAACTGCAGCTGCGCCTGTAAAAAATCAATTTCATTAATATGGATAGAAGAAGAATACAATATTTCTCTGTCAATAAATGTGCGGGAGTCCTGTATTTCAACTAGGAGACGAATCAGATGGATGATCTTTCCGGTTTCCAGTCGTAACCGTGTCCGGAGAGGAAAGTGTTTTTCACCGAAAGCACATCATAGCATGAACCCGGATCAATAAGTTTCGCTGAAGTTCCGGCGCCGCAGGGAAATGCTTCAAGCGGTTGTATGAACAATTATCAAGAAATTTATAGTGCCTTAATTTTTTCTTAATAAATCCCCTGTACTTTTCGTGCTTGATGGTTGGCACTTCACAGGAATATATGCAGTGAGTTTGTCCCTGTCGGCGCGAACAGCCGGCAACACTTGTGACTGGAGCGTTGTGCACATGCCAGCATGTCCCGCGTATTGAGGCGTGAGAAAGTCCATTGATTAAACTCATTAAGGAGGATTTTTCATGAAGAGGAAAGTAATTTTGGCTGGTCTGGGAATCATGCTGTTGCCGGGAGTCGTTGGAGCGGCTGACTGGACAGAAATCGTGAAGGTAAAGGGTGATCTGCGATACCGCCATGAGATGATAAAAGTAGAGGGCAACGACGCCCGCAATCGACACAGAATCAGGGCCAGGCTCGGAATAGAAGCGAATCCCAGCGAAAATATAAAACTTGGGTTCCAGCTTGCAAGCGGTTCTGACGATCCGATTTCAAGAAATCAGACCCTTGACGGTGGATTCACAGCGAAGCAAATCTGGATAGATCTCGCCTATGTGGACTTACATACAGACAAAGCTCCCGGATTGAATATTATTGCCGGCAAAATGAAAAATCCTTTCCATAAACCAGGCAGTTCAGAACTTGTCTGGGACAGCGATTTTAATCCTGAAGGCGGCATATTGAAATATTCAGCATCAGGAGATATGGCTGAATTCTACACTAATATAGGCGGGTTCTGGGTTGAGGAAAGAAGCTCGGATAGCGATACATGGCTTTTCGGAGGACAGGCAGGTGTGGACGTTTCCTTATCGGACGATAAGGCCAACATCGGCGGGGGATTCACCTACTACGGTTACGGCAACATCAAGGGGTTTGGTCCGTTTTACGAGGGTGATACCTTTGGGAATAGCGTCGATGAAAGCGGTAATTTCATGTATGACTATAAGCTTGTTGAATTCTTCGCCGAACTCGGAATAAAAGCCGGGGATTTCCCGCTCCAGTTCTTTTTCGACTACCTGAAAAACGTTGCTGAGAATGTTGAGCAGGATCAGGGATGGCTGGTTGGTACCAAAATCGGAAAAACCGGAGACCCGGGTACCTGGGCTGCCCGGTATATATACAGGGAAGTTGAAGCGGATGCTGTGTTCGCTACCTTTACCGATTCAGATTTCAACGGAGGTGGCTCGGACAACAGAGGGAGCGAATTCGGCTTGGATGTTCAGGTTGCGAAAGCATGGACTGCAGGAATGACCTATATGCTGAATGAGCGGAGCGCAACGGAAGATACTCCGAATTTTCACCGGTTACAGCTCGACGTTGCTTTCAAGTTTTAAAACCGGGCAAACTGCAGTTTTAAACAATTTCAGATACGGTGTCTGTCGGATAAATGGGGATTTACGATAAAATCTTCGAGAATCCCCATTTTCCATATCCCGATAATAGCTGCAGAGAGGGCGGACGGACTATTCAACCGATTTATTTTCCTCGGCCGTACGCTCGTAGGCGCGCAATCCGAGGCGTAGAGAGATTAAGCCCAGAACCGTAGCGAAAACGGCGACAATAACGGCAGACGATCGCACTTCCTTTACATCGACAAAAACGTAGTCCGTCAGCAATCCGACAAGAGTGTTGCCCAGGGTGGTTGCCACCAGGTTAAGGACGAGAAAGGCGATTGCCGTCACCTGGCCCCGCATTTCATTGGGCGTGATCTCCTGCAGGGCAGCCGGACCGAGGCCGCTGGGCATACCTGTAAAGAAAATAGTCCCCCCGATACAGCCAAGCACCCAGTATGGATTGTCGTAAACGCGCGCAAGGACAAGCGGAATGATGACCAGGCCCTCAGCCGCCATCATCATCTTGATATAAACCGTTTTCTTTCCAGCGCGAATGTACTTGTTTGCCAGGGAGCCGGCCAGTGTAAGCCCGATCGTCCCGAATACAAAGATGGTAAGCCCCAGGTGAGATCCGATTTCCGCTTTGTTCCATGCAAAGCGGCGCTCCAGCCAGACAGGCGCCCACCCCAGCATGGCCATGTTGGCCATGGCTCCGAATGTCGTACCGAGGATCAGGGAACTGAAAGTGGCCCAATGCCGGCCGAGAGATCGGAACATCGCCGCGCTGTCCGGTTTGTCCTTCTGCTCATGCCGTGCCGGGTCCCGGCTGGTCGCAATGGCCGCTTTTAAATATATCCCGGGCTTACCTACAAGGTTAAATGTCAGCTGCCTCGGCTGTCG
>JARRLM010000532.1:0-2556 GCA_037386985.1 Acidobacteriota bacterium
CCCCAAATCCGGATCGTTTATGGTCCGGAGAGCGTCCAGAACAGAGTTTTCCAATGGTGTTAAATTCTTCGCATTGTCTTGATTCATAGCCTATTTCCGAAAGATATACAAAGTTAGTGTTATCAATATGCTCAGGATAATGCAGGTTGTCAGAGGGAAGTAAAAAGAATAAGCACCGCGCTTGATCCTGATATCTCCCGGAAGACGTCCCAGATGAAACCATGAAAATACATGGGTATACGTCATCAAAAGACCCACAACCAGCAGGATCACACCCAGAATAATGAATACCCGGCCCAATGGAACCATGAAACAATTGTAGAATGGCAGACCAAAAATAACGAACGAAAAATCGGATCGGGAAGCCAACTCCTGCCCGGCCAAGCCTGAAGTTTGAAGCCGACTACGGGAAAAAGCTCCGATTTACGGCCGGAGTTCTTCACCCCAAAAATCCTTTTTCAGAGGAGCCTAAATTAATTTCGCCATGGCTTCCCCGATTTCCGCGGGGCTTTGAACCACATGGATTCCGTACTTGCGCATGGTTTCAATCTTTTCCTCAGCAGTGCCTTTACCCCCGGAAATGATCGCTCCGGCATGTCCCATTCTTCGTCCCGGAGGGGCGGTCCGTCCTGCGATAAATCCGACAACGGGCTTCTTCACATTCTCTTTGATAAACTGCGATGCTTCCTCTTCCGCAGTTCCGCCTATCTCTCCTACCATCACGATGGAATCAGTCTCCGGATCTTCGTTGAACAATTTAAGCGCATCAATGAAGTTCGTGCCGATAACGGGATCTCCGCCGATTCCGATGCAGGTGGATTGGCCTATGTTTCTTTCCGAGAGTTGATGCACGGCTTCGTATGTCAATGTACCGCTTCGCGAAACGACACCGACGGCGCCTTCACGAAATATCCTGCCCGGCATAATTCCGATTTTGCATTTCCCCGGAGAAATAATGCCCGGGCAGTTCGGCCCTATCAAACGGCTGTCGGAACGGGTCAGCGCAGACATGACACGCACCATGTCAATTGTGGGTATACCTTCTGTGATGCAGATAATCAGTTTCACTCAGGCAGCAACCGCTTCCAGAATAGCGTCAGCGGCAAATGGGGGAGGAACGAAAATGACGGATGCGTTGGCCCCCCCTTTTTCAACAGCTTCCTCAACGGTGTTGAAGACCGGTGTGCCCTCATGGACCGTTCCGCCCTTCCCCGGGGTGATGCCGGCCACAATATTGGTACCGTACTCCCTGCATTGCTGCGCGTGGAAAGAACCCTCTTTACCCGTAATACCTTGAACAGCCAGACGAGTGTTTTTATCGACCAGAATAGCCAACGGAATCCTCCTTAATTTGCAAGTGCGACCACTTTTTCTGCGGCATCCTTCATACCATCCGCTACAGTAAATTTGAGCCCGGAGCTTTTCAGAATCTCCTGACCTTTTTCCACGTTGGTTCCCTCAAGACGCACAACGACAGGGATATCCACGCCAATGGACTTTGCAGCCTCCACAACCCCGCTTGCAACGACATCACAGCGCATAATCCCGCCGAATATATTGATCAGAACCGCTTTGACGTTCCGGTCCCCCAGAAGGATCTTGAACGCATTGCGGACCTGTTCGACCGTCGCCCCTCCACCTACGTCGAGAAAGTTGGCGGGACTCCCTCCTGTCAGCTTGATGATATCCATGGTAGCCATTGCCAACCCGGCACCGTTCACCATGCAGCCGATATTTCCTTCCAGCCGGATATAATTTATACCGTACCGCGACGCCTCGATCTCGAGTTCATCTTCCTCGTAAAAATCCCTGAGCGACAAGAGATCCTTATGCCGGTAGAGTGCGTTATCGTCGAAGTTTACCTTGTCATCGAGCGCAGACAGCTTGTTGGTTTCCGTCAGCAGAAATGGATTTATCTCCACCAGCGAAGCATCGACAGCCTCGAAGGCCCGATACAGCGCTGCAATAGTCTTGATCGTGGGAGATAGCAGGTCACCGGTCAATCCCAGCTTGAAAGCAAGTTTCCTTAATGAAAAGGGCTGCAGCGGAATTCCGGGATCGATAAATTCCTTGAAAATCAGGTGGGGCGTTTCGGCCGCCACTTTTTCAATATCCATTCCTCCGGATGGTGAAACCATTATAGCCGGCCGCTGTGTCCCCCGATCCACAACAATTCCGAGGTAATATTCCTTCTTGATCGGCAGGGCTTCTTCAACCAGAACGCATCGGACCTTCCTTCCTTCGGGCCCGGTCTGATGCGTAACGAGTGTCATTCCGAACATCGCCGCGGACATCTCCTCTGCTTCGGCCGGACTGGACGCGACCTTTACGCCGCCTCCCTTCCCTCTTCCCCCTGCATGAATCTGGGCTTTTACAACAACCGATCCGCCCAGACGGGATGCGATATCGTATACCTCGTATGGATTGGCGGCCACCTCCCCTCGAGGAATTGGAACTCCGAACTGCGACAACACCTGCTTTGCCTGATACTCATGTATTTTCACTATGATTCCTCATCCCCAAGCAAGCTCCCCTACGAGTTCCTCGGGATATTTT
>JARRLM010000533.1:0-2548 GCA_037386985.1 Acidobacteriota bacterium
TAAAGCACATATCCCCTCTCGTCTCCCCGCAGAAATTCCAATAAAAATATTAAGATGGAATATAGTCCGAGAAATTCCAGAATGATCTGTCCGGAATATTTTTTCCTGGGCAAACGCCACATCAGGTAGATAAAAAGGATAAACGCCCCGGTTGCCGTATAGAGTTGCGTAGGATGGAGCGGGATATGGAGAGGGACGCCCAGATTCTCGGAAACATAAGGATTTGTGAAAGTGATCGCCCATGGCAATTGAGTCGGCTTGCCGTAACAGCAGCCTGAGGAGAAACACCCGATGCTGGCAATTGACAAACCCAGAGCTATTCCGGGACTGGCAATATCAGCGAAAATCCATGGGTGAACTTTTTTCCTCCACATCAAACAGGCTACAGTTGCAAGGGCGAGCAGGAAGCCGCCGTAATAGACCAGGGGGGAAGATATTGCAGACAATGAAAAGATCTGACGAAGATTTTCGGAGTAATACTGGTAATTAGAAAAAAGAAGGAGGATCTTCGATCCGACAAGCCCGGAAAAGAGGGCTATTAAACCCATATTCCAGATTAAATCGGAGTCGATACCGGCTTTTTCCCCATTCTTCACCGTAACCCATATTCCGACAATAAAAGCTGCAGCCAGTAAGAGGCCGTAAGTGTGAATTGTAACGGCACCAAAATCGATGACCTTGGGAAACATGACCGGTTATTCTTCCTCCTCGGCCTGTTCTTTGCCTGCTTCTTCAATGATCTTCTGAGCTATGTGCGCCGGTACCTCGTCGTAGTGGGAGAACTCCATATGGTAGTTTCCTCTTCCACCCGTAACGGACGTGAGAACAGGAGCATAGCTGACCATTTCAGCCATCGGTACCTGGGCCTTGATTATCTGGATATCCCGTTTCATGTCCATTCCCTGCAATCGGCCTCTACGGCTGGTAAGATCGCCTGTGAGCGCACCGGCATATTCCTGAGGCGCATAAATTTCGACATTCATAATAGGCTCGAGCAGAACCGGGTTTGCTTGTTCCATCGCTTTCTTGAAGGCGAGACTGCCGGCTATCTTAAATGCCATTTCAGAAGAATCCACAGGATGAAAGTTTCCGTCATACAGAGTCACCTTGAAATCGACTACGGGGTATCCCGCGAGAAATCCCCTGCTCGCGGAATCGACAATTCCTTTTTCCACTGCCGGTATAAAATTTCGCGGTATGGCGCCGCCGAAAATTTCATCCGCAAACTCAAACTGGCCACCACGGGGCAACGGTTCCATCCGTATACGGCAGTCTCCGAATTGTCCATGCCCTCCAGTCTGTTTCTTATGGCGCCCCTGAACATCCGCTTTGCCGCGAATGGTTTCACGGTAGGGGATTTTGGGCGTCTTCAGAACTACCTCCACACCATAACGCTTGGAAAGTTTCGAAACCGTTATTTCAACATGAAGCTGACCATTGCCGGAAAGAAGAAGCTGTTTGGTCTGTGGATCGCGGTTATACTTAATCGCAGCATCTTCTTCGGTGATACGAGCCAGAGCATTGCTGATCTTGTCTTCGTCCCCTCTGCTTTTCGGTTCAATTGCAAAGGTGATGGAGGGTTCTGGAATTTCCACGCTCGAAAACACAATAGGTTTGGAAGGATCGCAAAAAGTATTGCCGGTTATGGTTTCTTTCAGCTTGCTTACTGCGAAGAAATCGCCCGCATGCACTTCTCCCGCGGGAAGCATCGTTTTCCCCTGTGGAATCTGTAAAGGCCCGAATTTTTCATTCTTTCCCGTGGACTGGTTGTTGTACGTGCTGTCGGAACGCATAACTCCTGAATACAGCTTGAGGAGGCTTATCCGGCCGGCGAAAGGATCCGCGATTGTTTTGAAAACGTACGCTGCATAGGGTTCCGAACTCGAAATCGAACGTTCGACAGCTTCGTTTGTTTTGGGATCGATTCCAACCGCCTTCGCAACTGCTGCCGGAGAGGGGAAAAGATCCGTAATTGCGTTTAAAATCTGTGTCATACCGATATTAAGGGTTGAACTGCAGTATAGAACCGGGTAGATGCTCCCCTGCATCATTCCGGATTGAAGGCCTTCAATGAGCTCCTCCTGGCTTAAGGTCCCTTCGGCAAAGAACTTTTCCATAAGACTGTCACTGCCTTCGGCCGCCATCTCAATCAGCTTTTCCCTCGTATTCGCCAGTTCTTCCTGGTATTCCGTCGGAACGTCCATTTCCTGGAATTTCCCGGAGCCATCCTTTTCGTAGCGATAGGCTTTTTCATTCAGGAGACTCACAACCCCGGAAAAATCTTTTTCGAGACCCATAGGTATCTGGACGGGAACCGCCCCCCGACAGAACGTTTCCTCAAGAGATGCCAGGGTTCGTTCACCGCTGGCATTGTCCCGATCGAGTTTATTGACGACGATCATACGGGGAAGATTGTATTCATCACAGAATTCCCAAACCTTTTCCGTTTGTACCTCGACACCGGCAACGGCGTCGACCACGACAACGGCAGAGTCTGTTGCGCGAAGCGCGAGCTGTGTTTCTGCCAGAAAAGGACGGTACCCTGGCG
>JARRLM010000534.1:0-2547 GCA_037386985.1 Acidobacteriota bacterium
CCCCTGCCTGGACTACCAAATGAAGCGTTGTCTTGGTCCCTGTGTGAGCGGTCTTTGTACCAAAGAAGATTACGACGGGGCGGTCGCGGATGTATGCATGCTTCTTTCGGGCAAAACGGACGATCTGATCCGCAGGCTCGAACTTCGGATGAATGAGGCGGCTGAGGAAACGCGTTATGAATCGGCGGCGATCTATCGCGATTGTATCGCCATGATACAGGATCTTTCCCAACGGCAGAAAATGGTTTTGGACGGCCAGGATGATTGCGATCTTTTTGGATATTTCCAGGAGGGAAGGCAACTTGCTCTGGAGGTTTTCGCCATGCGCGGCGGGAGGATTGTCGGGAGACGTTCGTTTTTCTGGGAGGATCTGATTGCATTTGATCCGGGTGATTTCTTTTCACAGGCTCTCAAGCAGTATTACCTTCAGGACACCTTCACGCCCAGGGAGATTTATATACCTTCGGATATCGAAGATGCAGATGTGTTTGAAGAATGGCTGTCGGCGCGCAAGGGAACCCGTGTATATATCCGATCACCGAAACGGGGCCTCAAGTCGAAGATGCTGGATCTGGTAATGCGCAATGCCCGCATTTCTTTCGATACCCGTTTCCGAATAATAAAAGCAAGAGGGGAAGCTCTGCTTAAGCCGCTCCAGGAGGCCCTTGGAATTGATGTGCTGCCTCGTCGCATTGAAACTTTTGACATTTCCCATGTGCAGGGGACGGATACCGTGGCCAGCATGGTTTTATGCGTCAATGGCGAAATGAAACGGGACTGTTATCGGAAGTTTAAAATAGAAGAAGTTAAAAGCCCTGACGATTTTGCTGCCATGCGGGAGGTACTGCACCGTCATTACGAAAACGTGCTGGAGCAGGACGAGAGCAACCTTCCCGACCTTGTGCTTGTCGATGGCGGCAGGGGACAGTTGGCTGCCGCAATTCTTGCATTGGATGAACTGGGATTGGAAGGCCAGAGAGTGGCCGCCATAGCGAAAAAAGAGGAAGTTCTCTTCGTAAAAGGCCAGGAAAACAGGGGGATTACCCTGCCGAAGGATTCTCCGGTTCTGCACCTGATTCAGAGGATGCGGGATGAAGCGCACCGCTTTGCTGTAACCTACCACCGCAAACGAAGGGAGTTGCGCGATTTCGATTCCGAATTGATGGATGTTCCGGGTATAGGTGAAATCCGTAAAAAGGTACTTCTGCGCGCTTTTGGCAGCCTCGATAGGGTAAAAAGCGCATCGTTCGAGGAACTTTCTCCCTACGTAGGGCCCAAAGCGGCTTCACACATAATTGAATATTTCAGACATTCCCCCCGGTGATAGCATCGTAAAAGTCAGATCACGCTGTAATCCGAGACGATGGATTTGTCTCCAAGGACACATCCCGGGCGCAGGCGCGCTCCTTCCCCGATATGGCATTGCCTGCCTATAACAGCTCTTTCTATTCGCGCATGCGGTAATACTCGGGTTCCGCTCCAAATAACCGAATCTTTAATCAACGCCCCCTCTTCGATTCGGCAACCCTCCCCAAGGACAGAGTTTTCGATAGTAACTCCCTTTTTTATGATGCACTTGCCGTCCAGAATGGAAAAGGAATCGATAGAAACCTGATTCTTTTCCCAGTTATTGGGTGGGCAGGCTTTTTGCGGATATCTAGGAAGGTTGGTACGGCCGGAGATAATACCGTATGTCGCTTCCAGGTATTTCTCGGGATTGCCGATATCCTGCCAGAATCCCTGGGTAAGATATGCGTATACTTTTGCCCCCTCCTGGACCATTGACGGGAATAGTTCACGCTCCAGGCTCTGTGGACCTCCGGCGGGAATACGATCCAAAACTGAAGGCTCCAGCACGTAAATACCGGCGTTCACCGTATCGCCGGTTACTTCATCTTCCGGCGGTTTTTCAGTAAACCGTTCAACCCGGCCTTTCTGATTTGCCTCTATGAGTCCATATCCTCCGGGATTCATTACTCGAGTGATTGCGATAGTCGCTTCTGCTTTTTTTGTCCGGTGGTATTTTAGAATGTCCAGAAGATTGATGTCGGTAAGCACATCTCCATTCAGGACAATTAATGTATCGTCGATAAGGTTACTGGCAGCCTTGAGAGCGCCGGCCGTTCCCAGTGGAAGGTCTTCATGGGTATAGCGCATCGTAACGCCGTATTTCATGCCATCGCCGAAGATGTCGGTGATTTTGCGGGGTTGATAGGAAAGGCTCAGGATGATTTCTGTGATTCCTGCGCGCTTTATATGGTCAATCTGGAAAAAGAGAAAGGGAATATTCGCTAACGGGACAATGGGTTTAGGCGTGTGCAGCACCAGCGGCCGCAATCTTGCACCCTTGCCTCCTGCGAGAATGAACGCTTTGATCACCGGATCTTGCCCTCCGAAACTATGTTATTTTATCATAAGAATTCAGGAGCTATTGCGCATTTCCGCTCCTCAATGGAAAAAGGGCCCGGAAGCATTGTTTCCGTCAAGGAATTATATGCCATACGATTTGTTTATTTTATGATAACCTCTGAATTATGAATTTGCCGA
>JARRLM010000535.1:0-2981 GCA_037386985.1 Acidobacteriota bacterium
AGCGGTACGGATGCGGAAATTGACGCCGCCTCCCTTCCGGTATTTCCGGCTGCTGCCACATGGGATTATGATCCCGTTGACCTGGCTCTTCATGGAGGGGAGGATTTCGAGCTGCTCTTTGCCGTACCGGGATCCAAAGCATCTCTTTTTGAAAAATCCTACCCGGGGATATTGCCGCAGATCACCCGGATAGGAAAAATGATCCAAGGAAGGGGAGATGTATGGATCCGTAATGAAGGGAAAAGCCGCAGTTATTTAAAAGAACGTGGATACGATCATTTCCGTCGGAATACTCTCGGACCACCTATTTCTTAAAGGATTTCGCAGGGAAGAGTAGTACACTGGCACATTATGGAAATCCGGATTGCTCTACTATGAAAAAAACGGAAAGCTCCAGGAATGAAGAAAGCATAACTCCGGACATCCCGCTGCCGGAATTGGAGGACCTTTTAGGGCATCAATTTATGAATAAATCCCTGCTTATCCAGGCGTTAACTCATCGGTCCTTCGTTAATGAGTCGGGCGGCGAAAATTTGAAAAATAACGAGTCTCTAGAATTCCTGGGGGATGCGGTACTTGGTTTCATTATCAGTTCACGCATATTCCAACTCTATCCGGATCTGAACGAAGGAGAACTGAGTAAAATCAAGGCCTATCTAGTCAGCGCCGCAAACCTATGGAGATTTTAAATCCGCTTTACAGGAATACCTGCATAACCTGAACCTCCCGGAACCGGTTTATCGTGTTGTGGATGAATTAGGCCCGGATCATAAAAAAATATTTGTGATCCAGGTTCTCATCGACGACGACGTAGTGGCTGAAGCTTCGGGAAAAACAAAAAAAGAAGCGCAGCAATCCGCTGCCCGCCTCGCTCTCGAAAAAATGAAACAATAGGCAGTTGGGCTATACTTGATTAATTTGCTCGAGCAGATTGTTGACCTCCGGGTTGCCGGGATCCCAAAGCAAAAGCTGGTCAAGCAGTCCGGATGCTTTCCGTGGCAAACCAACTTTCAAGTACAGTTTCGCCAGGGCAATCTGGATTTTTACCGGTATACTTTCCATCTCAATCGCTTTCAGCAGATGCTGTTCCGCGCTTTTGTACAAACCGGGAATTTCAGACTCTGCCAGGCCGAGATAGTAATTATACCTCGCGTTCTCAGGACGCAAGTGTACGCAACTTTTCAATTCCTTGACGGCTTTCTCAAAATCACTCTCATCCAGAGATTTTTGTCCCTGCCGGAAGAGAGCCTTGATCATTTTTTCTTCTTCGGCGCCGACTGTCGTATTGGATTTTATTGCGGCTTCTACGTTATCTCCTTTTTTGAGCCTTTCCCGGTCATACCCCGCACGTAAATCCGGATCCTTCAGGGTCATATACGCTTCATTGATATAAGCAAAAACCTGTTCCACACGGCTTCGTATACTGTCTGGAACATTATCGGACTGAAACCGGTCCGGATGAAACTGCTTCGCCAGATCGTGATATGCAACCTGGATTTCATTTATATCCGCGTCTGTCTTAATCGATAATATCTCGTACATACTGGCGCTTTCAAAACGCACCAGCATATCTTCGATCAACATCCCGAATTCATCTGCCAGGGCCGTTTTGGAACCATCGCCTGCTGGAGCCTCCTGAGGCTTTTCCTGTGCCAACAGGCCCAAAGCGTAAAGTCGCAGGAGAACATCCTCGGGAGTTGAATCGTTAGCAGAAATAAGGGGCAATAATTCCTTTGCAGAGATTTCATCGTGTGCACGTACATACGCAAACGATTCCGCATCATCCAGCGGTAATTTCATTCTCAGTTCAGCGCGGTCCTTATCGGCTGTGATCGTTCCATCCAGGAATCCCCGAGGAACGGGAATGAGGCGTTTTGAAACGGCGCGTCGTGCGGAAAAAACCAGCATTTCAGGAACGTTCAGCGCCATATTTCTACGGTTCTTTATTAAATTCTCACCGGCGAAAAACCGCATTTCAAAATCGCCCCAACTCAGAAGCGAGGACAGAACAACAATCACCTGCTCACTTATCCCCTTGTTGAGACATTCGCTTTCTGAACCAGGAACAGTAAAAACAGCTTCTTCGCTGTTCTTCCCCTGTTTCATCAGGGAAACGACTTCACTCAAGTCGGATTGCTTTATAAATCCCATCGAGACCATAATGTGGGCAAGGTGTTCATCGGCTTGGTTGCTTTCTGCAAATGCGATGGCTCCATCCTTGAAGATCAACTGCTTTGTGACATTCGCTTTTTGGGCTCGGAAAACACCGCTCTGTTTTTTACCTGCCAGATTCAGTAAAACCTCAGGAAGTTTTGATCGGTTCACCATAATTTCCACCCAACGAAAATTCTGACCAAATTTTTCACATGGCCCGTCACTTCGCTGTCAGCGAAGTACAGCACGGGATTCACCCAGTGAAAATCAGGTTCATCCTTAAATATCGTCGCATCGGCAATAAAACAGTAGAAGAACCTCCCGAAATACTAATATTCTTTATTTTCAAACATTTACAATCTCATGCCGATAAGAATCACGAGGATTTTACTGTCTACTGAACTCTTTCATTCAAATGTACATCCAATTTAATGATTGGAAGTGCTTATGAAGTCATGCAAAAATAAGGGAATGACACATGCCTGCAAGCTCCTACTGAGCTTCGTACTGCCGCTGGGGATTTTATTACAGCCAGTATGCAGAGCGGCAGATAGAGTCACTTTGCCTGAAGGTACACGAATCACCCTGCAATTGAATGAAACCCTGAGTACGAAAGAAAACCATGAAGGCGATCCATTCGATACCTATGTAATTGAATCCGTGTATTATAAGGACCAGGTCGTGATCCCGAAAGGAAGCACGGTTTCGGGCAGCATCTCGCGAATCACCAGACCTGGAAGGTTTCAGGGTAAAGCGGTGATGCATCTTCTCTTCCAATCCATCCAGATCCCCGGTCGTGAAGAAGTATCGATTCATGCTTCACTCGC
>JARRLM010000536.1:0-2539 GCA_037386985.1 Acidobacteriota bacterium
CCGGGTTGCCCTCATCAATTTCGGTTTGCCGCTGCGCTGCGCCAATTCGATCATGTTCGCTATCTTGAGAGCGTCAGGATTCTGCAGTCTCAGTCCTCTGAGATACTTTACCGAATCAGCTCCTGGGGTAAGGTGAATGAGATCCAGAAGCGCCTTTTCAGGAGAAGCCACAAAAGCATGCTGTCTTGGTGCAACTTCCATTTGTGAGTATCCAAAAAGAAGATGATGAGCCAAATGATTGAACTGAAAGGCCCCTAAAATATTCCGGACGGTTTCCGGACGTCCCGGCCCTACGCTGGTTACGACCGGTACATGCTCTGGAATCAGGCCGTAAAATGCCAGGGCGGATTGTGCGCTTACATAAGATCCACGTTGCAGCCTATTGGCAATCAGGAATGGATGCGGTTCCACTTTTCTCCAGACCTGAGCCAGGGCATACAGCCCGCGACGAAGCTGAATCAGCCGGCCATCTTTCACCCAGCGGGATAATTGCAGTCGTACCTGCTGTGCAGATATCTTTCCTGAAAGCAACAGGGCTGATGAGAACACAGGCTCATCAGTTACTAATTCCAACAGCGAGCGCCATTTCATTGCGCATATATATCATATATGATAAGTAAATGCAATATATTGACGCTTGCATGAGATGGAAGGTATGGGGAAGTTCATGGGTAAATAATTTTCAGGCCAAAACTTGTGCCAAAAAGTAACCTGTTGCGCCAGTTTGAGATAAGTGGTGTTTTGCAAAGGCTCACCGAACTCACTGACAATGAATTGTTTACGGATTCATCAAAAGATAGAGACTCCCACAATCCCGAAGCGGTATAAACTTTTTCCTTCCTGAAAGGAGCGAAAAATTGAGTTGGGTGCGGGGATCGCCCGGCCCTTCTCTTCGTATTAAGCGATTTCTCAAAATGCTCCATTACCATTCTGCCTCATAACTTGACTTTGCATCAAACTGACCTTCAATGATTGAAAAAAGCATTGCAAACAGGTACGCCCAAGAGGGCGCAGGAGGGCAGTCATGGGGAAGACTAACTGGTCGAGAGTGTTTCTTGGAGGGCTGTTGGCCGGGGTTGTGCTTTTAGCGCTTGGATTCGCGGTTTATGCGATCTATATGGAGAAACTCTATGCGCCTGCAATAGAAGCCCTGGGGCTTTCAACTCAAATGACAGCATGGCTGTATATCTTAGCGGTTGTCATGTCACTGATTAGTGGAATTCTGGCGGTTTGGCTGTATTCTGCAATGCGGCCACGATATGGAGCGGGACCCAAATCGGCCGTAATCGCAGGAATCGCTTTCTATGTCCTATCTGGACTGCTGCCTGCTGTTTCACTTGGTTTGATGGGTATGTTTCCGACCAACGTGCTTGTGATTGACGGTCTTACAGCCCTGGTAATTTGTGTTGTAGCCACATTGGCAGGAGCGTGGGTCTACAAGGAGCAGGAATAAAGGTATTGGATTTACAGCAGAGTCCATAATTAGGTCATTGCTGGATCTGGTCGATGTCGATGGCGATGGATATCCCGATGTGGTTTTCAAAACGGATAACTACGAAAACCTTTGGCTTGAAATAGATAGTATTCAGAACGGATCCGTGAAAAAAATCTATTCCGGTCTTGGCTATTACCGGTAGCCCGCATTTTTCACGAGTTTTATCGACAAGGCTTTCTCTATATACGGAGGATTGCCCGGCACGATTTCCTAAAAAACACACAAAGGAGCATATTGTGATAGGCAAACCGAGACGTCCGTGGCTGGCTGCGTTACTTACCATACTATTCAGTATAGGGCTGGGTCATATGTACTCAGGCAGGCTTAAAAGGGGCATAATTCTATTTGCTATCGGCCAATTATTGTTTTTGACCTCTGTGATATCTCTGACTGTAATGATTCCCAAAGCTTCATATATGCTGCTCATTATTTTCATCAATGTCGCATTTTTTGTTTTCTGTGTTGTTGACGCGGCAATTGCGGCTAAAAGTGGAAAAGAAAATTACCAGCCGGCAAAATATAATAGATGGTATGCGTATATCGGCTACATTGTCATTGCGGGATTATTGGCGGAGGTGTGGCTTCCGGGAATCGTAGTTACAAATTATGTTCAGGCATTCAAAATACCAACCGGTGGAATGGAACCAACCCTGTTGATTGGAGACCGGCTTCTGGCAAACAAACGAATATACAAATCGGCCGAACCACGCCGGGGCGACGTAATGGTCTTTAAATATCCTAAAGATCCCGAGATGCTTTATGTCAAACGACTGATCGGACTGCCGGGAGACACAATTGAAGTAAAAGAGCGCACCGTATACGTCAACAATCTTCCGCTCGAGGAAGAGTATACGCAATACATTAATCCCGGCAGCGTCACCGAGCATTACGGTCCCTGGTACATCCCGAAAAAGGGGGATAAAATCGAGGTGGCGGGATCGGCTTTTAAATTAAATGGTGAAGTGCTGAATGAAGAGATAATAGAAACTTACGCCGAACATGCCGACTTGAACGAGGAGCCTTATTCCGTCCCTCAAGACCATT
>JARRLM010000537.1:0-3821 GCA_037386985.1 Acidobacteriota bacterium
TTCTATCTTGTCGCCTCCAGAGCTGCTTATAAGCGAACAATGAATATGCGTCTATTTCTCATAAATCCATCCAATCCGCTTGTCAGAATCGTCAAAGTCAGGGAAAGCCACTGGAACCGGTATCGTGTCTGGAAACCTCTGAGTCTTATGGTCCTTGCGGGATTGACCCCGAAAGATTGGGAAATATCAATTCTGGACGAGAATACGGGTGTGCCTGATTATGCGGCTATGCCGCGACCGGACCTGGTGGGGATTACGGCTTTTACATCGCAGGCAAACCGGGCCTATGAAGTGGCGGGTTATTTCCGGAATCAGGGTGTGCCGGTTGTCATGGGCGGCATTCACGCTACCATGTGCAGTGAAGAAGTCAGCGAGCGTGTTGACTCTATCGTTACGGGCGAAGCCGAGAGTGTATGGTCGGAGGTATTGGAGGATGCGCGTTCCGGGTTCCTGAAGCCCAAATATAAGGGATGCTTGGCTGAGATTAAAGATGTCCCCATAGCGCGCCACGATCTGCTCGGAACGGGATATGCTTTCGGAGCCGTTCAGACCACTCGCGGCTGTCCATTGAACTGCAGTTTTTGCAGTGTTACAGCGTTCAATGGAACTCTATACCGTCAGAGGCCTATTCCGGATGTCGTTCGTGAATTCAAGACGGTTCGTGAGAAACGCATTTTATTTGTGGATGACAACTTGATCGGAACCCGGGCATCACACATAGCTCGTGCCAAGGATCTATTCCGTTCCATAATACAAGCCGACGCACGAAAACAATGGGTTGCTCAAACCACGATCAATTTTGCCGATGATGAAGAACTGATGACGTTGGCTTCGAAAGCCGGGTGCCGGGGTGTTTTCATCGGCTTCGAATCACCCTCGCCGCAAGGCCTTCAAGAAATCGGCAAGAAATTCAACCTTATAAAAAGACGGGATTTTCGAGCCTCGGTAAGACGCATACACCACCACCACATTCTGGTTGTGGGTTCCTTTATCATAGGTTTGGACATTGATGAACCGGGGATCGGCAAACGTATCGCCAGAGCGGCAAATCGGTACGGTTTGGACAATCTCAACGTTCTGTTTTTAACGCCGTTGCCCGGTACTCGCTTGTGGGCCCAGATGAAGGCGGAGAATCGAATAATCCTTGATGAATTTCCGGACAACTGGAAATACTACACACTGACCTATCCGGTGGCAAGATACAAACACTTGTCTTTGAACCGCATTATCCGGGAGATGGACGAATGCAACAGGAGTTTTTATTCTATTCCCAATATCGCGCAAAGATTATGCTCCAGCCTGCTGAAACGTCGGGGACCATGGGTCAACCTTGTCGGTAACCTTTCCTATCGAAGCAATATTGGTGTGGATAATAAATCGTTCAATGAATTCAAGCGGCAACAGGGAGGCAGGTGGGATTAATGAATTGTTAATCTGGAAGGTCCCTGTCTGCTTGAAGTGTCAGTATTGTGTCGGACGGAATTTATGGCCGATCCGCTGTGACAGTTTGAAAAGGTCGCCCAGTTTCACAATGCCGGCGAGTTTGAAGCGTGCGATGGCAGCAAGCGCGGCCGAAGCAAAGCAACCGCATTCACTGCATACGGGGCGCCCTCCGATCTGGCATGGAGTAACTTGTGTTTTGAGATCGGGTGAAAAGCATGCGGTAGTTTGGGCAAAAATACAATCCCGGGGAGAAGCGGGGGGATGGCGATATCCCGCCAGTATGATGCCCGGAGCCTGGACCTTTGGAAAATCTTTTTTCAAACGGGCAACGGCATTGATAGCCCTGGTGCGTTCTTCCAAAGTGAGTCTTTCATCCGAGTTTTCGCCCTCCTGAGGAGTATAAAGGCTGAACCAAATTTTTTTGGTTGCTCTAAAGCTTGACCAGAAATCGGCAAAATCTTTGAGATAATCGGGGCGTAAGAGCATCGATCGTAGAATCACGCAATGTACATTAATTTTATGTCCCTTGATATTCCTCAGAATACGCCCGTAGTCTGCGGGAAACCTTCTTGCGTCATGCTCCGGCGGTAATCCGTCTACTGAAACGGCCAGATGAAGATTCGATAGACGATTCCAGGAACTCGGGATAGGCCGGACCGCGCTTGTTACGAATTGAACCTCTATACCCATAGCATCGAGACGCGGCAGCAGAATTTCCAGTTCCTTCTCCCGGAGCAGGGGCTCTCCTCCTACGATCGACAGATGTTTGGGATGAAGCTTCCGTACCAGATTCAGGACTCCTTCAATAAGATCGTTCCCACGAAGTTCGGATCCTTGCCTGAGGGTTTTTCCGTTGTTTAAATGGTTATCGTCATAGGCATAGCAGCCCGGGCAGTGCAGAGGGCATTCGTGCGTAATTTCAATGGACAGAAACGGCCTGTAACCCTGAAGAATTCTGAACCAGACAGGAAATATTTCCCATTTTCTCAAATCAAATATATCCCGTAAATTAGAATCCCGGTTCAATGTTCATGATTGGGGATTTTTGTTATTTTTGTAGATATTCTGACTGCAAACTTGAATGATTTAATAACGCGGCAGCCTGTTCGGGCAGGTTCCAATACGGCACCTGATTCAGCGTTTTATAAGTACGCTCTATCGATTCGCGCGTACCCCAGTCGCTCCATTGAATATCTGTGACCTTCAGCATAATAATGTGTCGGGGAATTCGTGCCAATAGAAGATTTGAGAAATTCCACGGACTGAGATTTCGATAAACCTCTTCGGCTTTCTCGGGCGATTTCCGCAATGCGGTCAGTTTACCGAATTCCTTTGGTACAAACTCTCTTAGCAGGTCCAACATTCGAGAAAGCTTAAAAACCATTACAAAGGTATTCCATAATCCGCCACGATCAATAATTTCCTGTGCCGTGAAAACCGATGGTTTTTCAGTGAAGGCTTTTACGTGAAAGGCTTCTCCGGTATTGTCTATTGGTTTATCCGGCAGAATATATCCATAGCCGGGATCGGGACGGTCGGGGACAATTCCCAATATTGCGGTCTTATCCGGCATAAATGAAACAAGGTTCGCGGCTCGAAGAGTATGTGCGATAAATGCACGGCCGTCATTAATGTAATGATCGGTAGGGGATACGATAACAATTGAATCCGGATAGGATCCCACCAGGCGAAGCAGCGCGAATACTATGCCGGGCTCTGTATCCAGGTTTTTAGGTTGAATGTAAATATTTGATTCTTTGAGAGATCCAAGCTGCTTTCTGGCCATCCCAAGGTGATTTCTATTAATAATGGCGCTGATCCTTGTTCGCATATGGATATTTAACCGTAAACGAAAACAGTAGTGGAATGCGCAGAGTTTAGACAGGAGATCTCAGGATTGGTGCGAGCAGAATTTTCTAATCCCGGAATACAGCCTAACCTTCCATTTGAAAATTACCGCATATTATGATTCCTAGATATACCACCCATCTGGCGAAATAATGCACCAGTTCTGTATAATTTAAGTTAGGATTTATGGGGGAACCCTGAATGCTTCATCCGAATCAGTTCCAAGTTAACGAAGCCTGGATCGTTTTCAAACTGAACGACGACCCGATCCATACCGAGCTAGACGGTGATTTGGATTTCCTTGCGCTAATGGATGCAGCGAGTTGCTTCATTCTCAGTTCCCTACCAGTGGTTGCTAAAGCCGAAGAACCTAACCAAATAGAATCGAGGCGGTTGCTGAAGGAA
Source organism: Acidobacteriota bacterium (assembly GCA_037386985.1). Classification (GTDB taxonomy): domain Bacteria; phylum Acidobacteriota; class UBA6911; order UBA6911; family UBA6911; genus UBA6911. Next base: position 3,697 of record JARRLM010000537.1, read on the forward strand.
GGAAGGTCACATAAAAAGCAGTTACCAAGAACTCTCTTCATTCCCACCGAACAACAAGCCCAGTCATTAGTTACTGAAGCCGAGCGGAGTGGCATTAATGTTGTTCGAGTCGAGGAATATCAACT
>JARRLM010000538.1:0-4464 GCA_037386985.1 Acidobacteriota bacterium
GGCACGACCAGGTGGCGGGCATGAACCGCGTGACCCCTGTAATAGTCTTCCAGGAGTGTATGTTTGTAGGCGGCAGGTACTGTGACTGGGGCATGCGCAAGTCCCAGCAGATCACGCCGATGCTGGCCAGAAGGACCGGCAGGCCGGTCCGGTGCGTCAACGACCGTCCGGACCAGTACGACTTCAACCTCTGTCAGCGCTACGTGCACATGAAGATCGGATACAAGAGCAACGGCCTGATCACGGCCATACACGACTTTTCCATTGCCGACGGCGGGGTTCGGGGAAGCTCTATTGTCGGAAATACCATGGACCAGAACTACGGCCCCTATTTCACAACCAGGTGCAAGAATGTCAAACAGAATATGGAGGTCATTGACAGCAATACCGGCATGATGTACGTCAGCGGCCAGCACAATCCAATGGGCTGGGATACCCTCATGGTGGGGCTTTACCTGATTGCGGAAAAGCTGGGGGAAGATCCCATTGAGATCGCCACCCTGAATCTCCACGGGCCGACGTCCCAGGATGATCCCGATCCTGTACCCAGTTATGAAGCCTGTGTCGCGGCCGTGAAGAAGATAATGAACTGGAACTGGCACGGCACGGGTGCTCGGAAGCTTCCGGACGGCAGGATGCACGGGGCAAGCTTCCGCTACAACCAGTGCCCGCGCCATTCCGGGGCGACATTCAACCCCCAGCTTGAGCTTCGGGACGGCATTGTGCGTCTGGCATCCAAGGGCCCAATCATCGGCCACTATGGTCTGGAAGCAAATGCAATGACCGTCGCGGAAGAGCTGGGCCTCGAATACGAAGATATCCGCATTGAGCTTGATCACCATGAAATCTACAGGCCTTTCGGCGGCGGCAGCGACGGATCCACCGCTTCTTCCTGGGCTATGAAAGAGTGCGCGAATAAATTGAAGAAGCGGATCCTCGAGACGGCGATCGAGGAAGCGAACAACCCCGCCCCGGCAGGTGGGATAATGATGGGCAGAGCCCCCAAGCAGGCTCCCAATCCCTTTAAGGGCCTGAAGCCCGAAGACCTGGACATGCAGGGCGGCAAGGTTGTCGTCAAAAGTGATCCATCCAAAGGCCTTCCGCTTGCTCAGTCGGTTCGTGCTCATCTGTTCGCGACATACTCGGGCAGACCTCCACTGGCTCACTGGAACCAGCGGGGCCATGAACTGGATACCATGAACGTCGCCACGTGCGAACGCATCCAGGCGAGGGCCCTCACGGTGTCGGGCTGCACCAGCCTCCCTATCTCCGACTCGTATTCCATGTCGCTGGGTACGCGGTCACCGAACAGGCTGCGCGCGAACATCTGCTCGCCCGCGAGGACATGCCTCGAGTGGATCTGGAACTGCTGGAAACGCGCGCGGGGAATGCCTGCTATGGTTCCAACGGAATAAGCCATTCTCTGGCGAACACGCACCTCGTCATCATGGCCATCCACAACGCGACCGGCAAGTGGGTAGAATCGCCGGCAACGCCCGACAGAGTCCTCAAAGCTCTGGGCAAGGGATAAAAGTCGAATTACTGTGCATCTCCAGTTCATAGCTATTCACTGTTTTTTCAGGTGCAGGATCTTCAACATGCATAAAAGGAGAAACACATGACCCAATTCAATACCATCGATGACGTGCTCGCGTTTGCCATCAGGGACGAACAACGGGCATCTGATCTATATGCCGGACTGGCAGCCAGAAGCAGGAACAAGGGGATCCAGAAAATATTCGAACAGTTTTCCAGGGAGGAACTGGGGCATAAGAAAAAGCTTGAAGCCATCAAGAGCGGAGGTGTGGTGGCCGTATCCCTAAAAAAGATTCAGGATCTGAAAATCGGTGATTACCTTGTGGAAGTCGATACATCCAGGGATGACCTCAACTATCAGGAAGCCTTGATTGTAGCCATGAAAGAGGAGAAAGCGGCCTTTCGGCTCTATTCGGATCTGGCCTCCCGGACCGATCATCCTGATCTGAAAGAGACCTTCCTCAAGCTTGCCCAGGAAGAGGCAAAACACAAACTCAGGTTTGAGATTGAATACGACGATTACATATTAACAGAAAATTAGAGCGTTCACCTGCCAACAAATTCCGTGAGCCTCGATCCGGCGAAGCGGATAGCATGAAATTTCTGAGGGGAAAGGGGAGGTTCGAGGGTTCCAACGGCTTCCGTATTACTTTCCGATAACCATTCTCACGGAGGTTGTTTTACAATGCGTGCATCAAAGCTGTCCTATCAACAAGTATCGGGATTTCGAGGAAAGGGGAATGGAATGAAACTACAACGATGGATAATCGCTTTTACCTTAGCCGTCTCGCTCGCCATGCTGGGGACGATTGCGTCCGCGACAGCTGCTGAGAATTGTGACCGGCAGTGTCTGGTCGATCTCATGCAACAATATATCGAGGCGCTGCCGAATCATGATCCCAAGAACTTGCCGTTCGCCGAAGAGGTCAAATTCACGGAGAATTCCGCTGAGGCCGTGGAATCCCTGGAGGTTGGGAAAGGATTGTGGGAAACCGCAACGGGAGGCCCGACCGAGTTTCAGATTTACGCCGCCGATCCCGAAGCCCAGGCAGCCGCCTGCCTTGTGGTTATGCAGAAAACGGGGGAAGACATCCTGCTCGGAGCGCGCATTAAACTCGAAAACGGCAAGATCGCCGAAGCCGAACACATGGTGGTTGAAAGCAGCATGAGCAGGCAACCTTTCAGCGAAATGGCTAATCTACAAAAAGCCCGCCCCGGTTTCTCAGAAGACATACCGGAGGCCGAACGTATGACCCGGGAGGATTTGATCAGGATCGGGCTCTCCTACTACGACGCGCTCACCTCAGAAGACGGCACGCGCGCGCCGTTCGCCCCGGAATGCGAGCGTCGCGAGAACGGCATGACGGCCGCCGGCGGCACTCCACCGCCTCCTAAAGGAAAGACATCCCCGGGAGGAGCCATGCCCGCAGGAGGTTTCGGGGGCGGTCGGAGGGACTGCGAAGGGCAGCTCAGCTCCGGGGTTTTCTCGTATATCACCGAGATAAAGCCGCGCATGGTGGTCGCTGACGTTCAGAAAGGAATATCCGTCGGCTTTTCAATGTTCCGCCACGACGGCACCCGGCGGTTGCCCGCAGACGCGGAACCGGGGACGGACAACAAAACGCAATGGGGGCAGTTCAACCTGGCCGCGGTTCATATCTACAAGATCAGAAACGGCAAGCTCTATGAAATAGAGGCTCCCGGACAATCCCTGCCCTACGACACCAAATCCGGCTGGGAATCGGAAGAAAAGGTTTTCCCGAAACCCAAATAAGAGGTCGGCCTTCCTCTATCGGGGTTGGCAGTTATTCGCTTGGATTCAGCAGAGTATCCGCAGTCGGCAGACTGATGAATGCCGACTATGATATGGTAGTGGGCGTATACAGAAACGAATCCCAACGCCCGGATTTAATAGTATTGGAATAACAACGACAAATCGAGTTTCCAGTAACGAAGGAGATGTGTCCCTATGTCTGCCAGCGCAACGAACAGCAAAGGTTTTTACGGATGGAACAACCTCGTGGTGACCTCACTTGTGGGCATAGTCGGAGCATTTTACATGGTCTCCTTCGGTTACTTTCTCCCTGAACTGCTCGATGAGTTCGGCTGGGCCAACATGGATGCATCCTTTGCTGCGATCTTTATTTTCACAATCAGCTTTGGCAGCTCTTCCTTGGATATGGATTGCTCGTTGGTGTGGCAGCGGGACTTGGAGGTTTGCTGGCAGGGACCACAGTAATCAATAATTGGTTTGTGAAGAAGCGAGGGTTGGCTTTGAGCCTCTTTCTGGGTTCAGGCGGCATTGTGGGAATATTCATGGGGCGTGCCACTGTATGGGTGATTGAGACGTACGGGTGGCGCAACACAGCTCTCATCGTGTCATGCATGATATTGCTGTTGGCGGTGATCTTGCCCGCCGTCTTCATCAGGAACAAACCCGAGGACCTGGGTCAGCTGCCTGATGGGCCCGACGGCAAAGCCGAGGATAAACTCAAAAGAGTGCCGTCCAAGCCCACCTACAGGACTCCCGTGGATTTCACCGCGAAAGAGGCCATACGGACGCGTTGTCTGTGGCTGCTGGTGGCGTATTTCTGCCTGAATATGCTGGCCATGGGAGCCATAATGCCGCACCAGATAGTCTACTTGTCGGATATCGGTATAAGCAAGGCCGTGGCGGGCACTGCATTGGGTGTGATGTCGGGCTTTATGGCATTCAGCCAGCTGAGTGTCGGTTTTGTCGGCCGGAGACTCAGCATGCTCGCTATCGCTATTCTCGGCGAAGTTCTCAAGCTTGCAGGCCTGGTTGTCATGATACGAACTAATTCTCAGCCCTTTGTTTTTCTCTATATGATCGTTCTCGGACTGGGTTTTGGATTCGCCATGGCGGCCATAATGAACATCTACCCAAACTATTTCGGAGCTACACAC
>JARRLM010000539.1:0-2530 GCA_037386985.1 Acidobacteriota bacterium
GATTGACCGGCATATGGCCGATCTCAGAATGGTTCAAGCCTCCGATGTAAAAAGAGTCGCGGTAAAGTATCTCCAAATGGAGAACTGCTCGTTATTCGAATATGTGCCTGAGACGGTCGGCATCGAGAACCGGACGGTTGATACTATTCGGTCCACACTGCAGGGCTTGTTGACTCCCGCAGCGAACCAGGAACAGAATCTTAGAGAAAGGGAAACCGTACTGCCATTCGAAATGCCAGACAAGGAAGACGACTACAAGTTCAGCCGGATTCGATATCCATTCCTGACGGCATCAATTCTGCGCGGACCTGAAATTTTTATTCGTGAGGACCATGTATCTCCGTTGGTTCATGTGGGAATATTTTTCCCAGGCGGCAGGTTTGATGAAACCGAACAAAATTCCGGCATTACCAATCTGATGATTCGGATGATGGTTCAGGGAGCGGGAAAAAAGATGGATTATCGGTTTCATCGGCAGCTGGAAATATACGGCGGGCAACTGTTGCCGGTTGTTGAAGATGATTATTTCGGATTTTATTTTTCCATTCTTTCAAAAAATTTCAATCCGGGCTTCAGGCTTCTGATGGATGTTGTGAAATCGCCGGTTTTTGATGCAAATGCCCTGGATCAGCAGAAAGTGTTGTTGTCGGCTCAGCATGTACAATACAGAAGCTGGAAGGATAGTGCCGATGATGAGATCCTCCCGAAGCTTTTCAATAATTCTCTCTATGCCGCCGGCCACTCCAGATCGGACCAATCTATTCAAGGTTTGACTTCGGAATCTCTGGAGGAATGGTACGAACAGTATATAAAGGATCGGAAACCCATAGTTGTTATTGTAGGAGACGTTGAGGGAACAAGCCTGGCGACCTATGTCGGGCGTCCTTTCAGCGGGTCGCGTTTTCAGGTAACCGAACTTGCCGAAAAATACGCAGAGCCGCTAGAGAAGAAGGAGTCGATTGAGACGGTCTGGGATAGAAATCTGAGCCTGGTTTCCATCGGATTTCAGGCCCCACCGACGGGAGATCCGGATAGATATGCAGCCGAAGTGCTTCAAAGCTATCTTGGAAATTCGGGGAAAATGTGTCATGAAATAAGGGAACGTCTTGGAATGGCCCATAAACTGTCGCTGGACTATGAGCCCAGGTTGCGCGCAGGGAGCATTATTGCTTATGCCGTCGTGAGTCCCGGGACTGAAGAAGCCGTACTCAGTGCGCTGGAAAAGGAATTTCAGCGTTCTGCGACCGGTTCTTACACCTATCGGGATTATCGTTCGGCTGTGAATACGGCTGTGGGAGCTTTCCAACTCAGACAGCAGATTCCGCTTCTGCAGATAATGGATGTGACTCGGAACATTCTGGCAGGAGATGGGATAGAGGGATATCGATCATTCCAGACGAAGCTGAAGTCCGTTCCTGCAGGAGACCTTGAAAGTTCGGCGGAAAGCATTTTCAAGACTGAAAATGAGGTAAGTTTGCGTATATATAGTAAGCCTTTGAATCGTAACGCCTCAGAGGCAGAGTGAAGAACTCCGACCGTAGGTAGGAGCTTCGTCACCAGGAAAAAGCCATGAGGGCTTTGTCCCTTCGCCAGCCTTTGGCTGGGTCATTCTGGCTTTTTCCCGTGAACCTAGCAGCCCGCAGATATTCGGAGTATTTGTCTTACGCCAACGTTCCAGGTTCAGCATTTATGGGGGAATATTGAGAAGGAATGGATATGTGCACTCCCAATTTACGGACTGGGCTGCAACGCTGTGCAAGGTTGTTCATGGGCATGCGGGTATGACCGGATAGGAGTTCCGGTCTCAACTTCGGAGGCGCCGGTGCGTCGATTTATCCCGAGATCGCGTATGGGAGTTTTAGCGCTCATTCTTATTCTTTTATGGGCGCTGGGACATCTGTTTTTAACGCCACAACTTCAGTATCGGTACCCTTATCTGGGATTATTATCCGAACTGTGCCTGCTATTACTTATCATCCCTGCAGTTTATTATATATGGAAAATCTTCAAGTCATTGAGGAGCAGGCTGCTCTGGAAAATTAAACGTCGTCTGGTTCTGGCCAATATTTTTATCGGGGCGATCCCCGTCTTCATGGTAATTGCAATATCCTGGTTTGCAGGCCTGTTGTTCTATTACCAGTTCAGTTACTATTTGATCGAAAATCAGATCGAAATTCACACTGCACAAATCAGTGCATTCAGTCAATCACTCAGGAACAGGCTGGAAGAAGCCGCGGAAGGAGTTTCTTCTCCGGCCACCGTACTGAAAGAAACGCTGGATTCCGATGCCGAGTTTATGCTCAGTTCCTACCAATCCGCCATAATCATTCTTCATTTCATCGATCCAACCTCAGGTCGCATGATTACGTATGTGAACCATGGTGAAAATACCGGTACGATAGAGTCCTATCGGATTCCATCATGGGTAGAGGAGAGTGAGTTCAGTTACTTGGTGGTAGAGGATCTGCAACCGGAACTTTACAATAACAAAAGACTATTTCTCAGGAGTTTTGTTTCCACGGACATGCAG
>JARRLM010000540.1:0-2525 GCA_037386985.1 Acidobacteriota bacterium
ACTGGCACCAGAGCGCCACCATGGTCCGCAATCTCGTACGGGCCGTGACCCGACCTTACCCGGGCTCCTTTTCCTTCCTGGGAAACCGCAAGTGTATCTTCTGGCAGGTCTCGCTGGCCGAAAAATCAAGGGGCGTCGTTCCGGGAACTTTAATTGCTACGGCCCCACTAACGATTGCCTGTGGTGACGGCGCGGTGGAGGTGCAATTCGGTCAGGTTGAACACGGAGTCTATATGAGTGGCGGACAGCTTTCAAAAGAACTCAATCTGGCTGTTGGCATGCGATTCAACGGCTGTACCGAGACGGTTGTGGAACGGCAACGCAAAAAGCAAGTGCTGATCCTTGGGGTGAATGGCTTTATCGGCAACCATCTGAGCAAACGGCTCCTGGAAAGCGGCCGCTACGAAGTCCATGGTATGGATCTGAGCGTTGGCAGTATTAAACATCTGATGGGTCATCCGGATTTTCATTTCACGGAAGGGGATATTTCGATCATGCGGGAATGGATCGAGTATCATGTGCGCAAATGCGACATCATCCTACCCTTGGTGGCCATCGCCACGCCCATAGAGTATGTTCGAAACCCACTGCGGGTGTTTGAACTCGATTTCGAAGAGAATCTTCGCATTGTCCGGTATTGCGTCAAGTATGGAAAGCGGCTGATCTTTCCTTCCACCTCGGAGGTTTATGGCATGTGCCGGGATTCCGAGTTTGACGAGCAGCGTTCCAATTTCGTCCTGGGCCCCATTCATAAACAGCGCTGGATTTACTCTTGCAGCAAGCAGATGCTGGACCGGGTGATTTGGGCTTACGGTGCCAGCGAGAACCTGCCTTTCACCCTGTTTAGGCCCTTCAACTGGATCGGACCTAAGCTGGATTCTCTGCAATCCGCACGGGTCGGCAGTTCACGTGTGATCACCCAGTTCATCCTGAACCTGGTGGAAGGGAGCCCGATCCGTCTGGTTGACGGTGGTCAGCAGAAGCGCTGTTTCACCGATGTCAAAGACGGTATCGAGTGCCTTTTCAGGATTATCGAGAACAAGAATGGTTGCTGCAACGGACGGATTTTCAATATTGGAAATCCGGAAAATGAGTTCAGCATGCACGAGCTTGCTGATATGCTCCGGGAGAAATTTACCGTTCATCCCCTTCGCTCTCATTTTCCTCCTGATGGAGGAATTCAATACATCGAAGCTCAAACGTTTTACGGTTCAGGCTACCAGGACGTCCAGCACCGACGGCCATCCATCCGACATGCGCGAAGCATATTGGGATGGGAGCCGAAGGTGCCTTTTGATCAGTCGGCCAGTGAAACCCTGGATTACTTTCTCAACGATGTGGTGGATTGTGCAAAGGAGGAATCATGTGCCGTGTCGGCCTGCGAGTAGATGTCGACACCCTTCGTGGCACTCGCATCGGAGTTCCGAACCTGATCGCTCTCCTTGGTCGTCACCATATACGGGCGACCTTTTTCTTTTCGGTGGGCCCGGATAATATGGGCCGTCATTTATGGCGGCTGCTGCGGCCTCACTTCCTATTGAAGATGCTCAGAACGAAAGCAGCTAATCTTTACGGGTGGGACATTTTTTTGCGAGGAACCTTGTGGCCCGGATCGATAATCGGTAAACAATGTCCTGACCTGATTCGCCAGGCCGCAGAAGCAGGCCATGAGGTCGGACTCCATGCATGGGACCATCACCGCTGGCAGTCCCGAATTGTACGTCTAGGTCAACAGGCCATATTTGATGAAATCAAAAGAGGTTACGAGATGTTGACGGATATCTTGGGGAAAGTTCCCGAGGGTTTTGCTGCACCCGCCTGGCGGGCTACACCCGAAGCCCTAGAGATGCTGGAGCAATTTTCTTTCCGGTTCCAGTCCGACTGCCGCGGATTCTCTCTCTTCCGTCCGGTGATTGAAGGCCGGCGGTATCGTCATATCCAGGTGCCGACCACCCTGCCGACCTATGATGAGACTATTGGCCGGACATGTACATCGGAAACCTACAATAAATACTTGCTCGATTTGATCCGACCTGATCGACTTAACGTGTTGACCATTCATGCCGAAGTGGAAGGGGTTGGATGCCATGCCCTGTTTCAGGATTTTGTGGAAACGGCCTGGCAACGGGATATTGCCTTTGTACCCCTCGGCGACATTCTACGCGGGGACCTAAAGATTGCGGAATCCGGCATTTATCAGGGGGCAGTTCCCGGAAGAGACGGATGGCTTGCCTGTCAAGAGGAACCTGTCGGTTCTCATCAAGATTAAAATCAAGAGAATGACATTTTTATGAATGATTTGAATGTACATAAGCCGGTAAAAAATAAAACGGCATTTGCTATCCTGCTTCTTTCCTTCTTTTTGCTTTCCTACATCCTGCCTCTTGGCGCCCGTGACCTTATTGTTCCGGACGAAACTCGATACGGGGAAATCCCCCGTGAAATGATTGCCAGTGGCGACTGGGTGGTTCCCCGCCTCAACAATGTCAGATATTTTGAAAAACCAGTGCTGGGGTATTGGGTGA
>JARRLM010000541.1:0-579 GCA_037386985.1 Acidobacteriota bacterium
AAAGCATCCGGCTTTTTATCAAAATGTTTGGAGAAAGCTGGATTTATATTGGAATCATACATTCAGGCAATCATTAAGGCTGAAAAAACGGATTGGTTGTAAATGCAAAAAGTCCTTCTTTATTCCATCCTTCTTTTCATCGGACTCGGAATTTCCCAGGCGCTGCCAGCAGTGCTCGGGGACGCACACGATACATTTTCTACTCTCGTCCGCGTGCTTACAATGACCGGCCTAGCTTTCATAATGGTCCATGTTGGATTCGAATTCCACATCGATAAGGAGCGCCTCGGAGATTACGGCAAGGATTACTTGATTGCCTTTACTGCTGCCTCGTTCCCCTGGATTTTAGTAACCTGTTATTTCGTTTTTGCCATGCTCCCTCCTGACGTATGGGGCGACTTTTCAGCCTGGAAAGAGACGCTACTTGCCGGCCGTTTTGCCGCGCCGACCTCCGCCGGCGTCCTTTTCAGCATGCTAGCTGCCGCCGGGCTGGGTGCAACGTGGCTGTTTAAAAAAGCCCGCATCCTTGCGATTTTTGATGATCTGGACACTGTCCTGCTTATGATCCCGCTGAAAATA
>JARRLM010000541.1:609-3128 GCA_037386985.1 Acidobacteriota bacterium
ATTTTCCTGCATAGGCTGAAAATGCCGACTTCATGGAACTGGGTTCTGGCGTATTCGATCGTAATTGTCACTCTAAGCGAACTGCTATACCTAGGCAGTAAGTGGATTGATCCTTCCGTTCCCATTCACATTGAAGTCCTGCTCCCAGCTTTCGTAGTAGGCTGCCTGGCTCGCCCGAAGGCCACTCGGACCGCTGCCGATTCCCGGGCAGTGGAACACGCCCTTCACGTGGCGCTGGAAAAGCCATCCGAAAAACGGGCGTCCACGATAATCTCAGCTGCGTTTATGGTGCTCGTTGGACTGAGCATGCCTTCTATTTTCCAGGGACCCGATTTCCAGCATAGCGCACCGACACCGGCCGTTTTGCACGCTGCCGCACCAGCCAGTAGTGTCGACCACCCCGAAGTGCACGGTGGTAAGGATGTGGGACGATTCACGGGTACGATTACCGCTTCTCAACCCAACCTGACTTGGAGAATGATTGTCCTGCATGTATTGCTGATCACCGTTCTGAGCAATATCGGGAAAATGTACCCGTTTTTCTGTTACCGGAAGGAAGCACACTGGCGCCAGCGGTTGTCCTTAGCCATAGGCATGTGGCCCCGCGGCGAGGTCGGGGCGGGGATTCTGGTCCTTAGCTTGAGTTATGGCATCGGAGGACCCGTAGTAACTGTGGCGATGCTTTCCTTAGCTCTGAACCTGGTGCTGACCGGGGTATTTATATAAGTTATTAAAAACCTGATTAAAGAACCGGAGATACAAAGCCCAAAGGTTTTACGGTCAGAACCGATGTAGTCACTCTTTGAATAACCTGTTCGGCTGTATTAAGGGTCTAAGCAGAGAATCTAACTCTAAATGTATTGGATCAGAGGGAACCAGTACAGGCGCATTCTTTCGAAAATTAGGACACATTCTGATCAGGCGGCTGTAAGACAGGGTTGAAATGGTGAAAATGTGCAAAATCCCCCGTTTTTGTTCCCACCTATAGTAGAATCGAAAATCTTCAGTGTATTGATTGCGAACAATTAACAGAATTCAGATGTATCAGCAGCGGCAATGAATTCGACAGCGGAAAGAGTTCTAAAAAACGTGGATTATTTTTCCTTTCCGCAGGAATGTGTTGATTATTAGGGTGAAATAGAATCATGGGACTTTTTGGATTGTTCAAAGGCAAGGATCCCGTTAAGCACGAACAGCAGGGAGACTACTATTTTGACACAACCGCTTTCGGTCAAGCAAAACTTGAGTACGAGGCCGCACTGGCGAAACGGCGCAGAGCAATGTCGAATGATGCGAAAATCCCCCAACTTCAGGATAAAATCCTCCAATGCAGGGAAGCCCTTGCCCGCGAACACAAAAAACGCGGGGATGATCTCCTAGAATCCGGATATTTAAAGGATGCAGGGGAATACTACGCCCTGGCGCTGGATTTAACGCAGGACGCGGAACTGATCAGAGCTCTGGAAGACTGCCGGCAGCGCATTGAATACCGCCAGTCGGAAAAATATCGAAAGGAGATACAGGTGAAGGATGAACCGGAACCTGAGATTGTTGCTCCATCGGTACCTGAATCCGAAGACGAATACGCGACAGCACTTTTCAATACGCTTCCGGAAGGTGTCTGTGACGCTTATATCAATTATGGTTCTAGTTTTAAAACCGGCTATATTGCCTTAAACAAGGGCCAATTCGATATAGCCGCGGATGCACTGTCTCGGGCTCTGGAAGAACACCCGGAGCCGGAGTTCCGAATACGTTTTGAACTGGCAACAGCGTATCTGAACCTGAAACGTTTCGAAGAAGCGCGTGTACTGTTTGAAGAATTTATCGTCCATCATCCGGATGATTTACCGGCCAATCAGATGCTGTGTGAAATCTATTGGGAAGCGGGCGAATTCGACCGCGCCCAAAGGCTCCTGGATTCAATCCCCGATGATCAGCAGCGAACGCCGGATTGTTGCCTGCTGCGAGGGGAAACGCTGTTTCGCGCGGGAAAATATCCTGAGGCGGGATCTCTTTATCTCGATTTTTTAGGTGATAACGGCTGGGATAGTGATATTGCCCGGGCCCTGGCTGGAACATACGAAGCTGCCGGCGATCTTAATACGGCGCGTGAGTTGTATGGAAAAATCATAGGACAGTGCAGCGGCTGCGGTGTCCGTGTCGATCCGCAGATTAAGCGTAAATATGCCGATTTGAGTATGGCAACCGGGATACAGAACGAAAAAATTCTCGATCTTTACCTGTCTCTGGCTGATCAGGATCCGGTAAATGCTGCCGGTTATTATCAAAAAGTCTCTCAAATATATGCCGCCCTGGGCCATGAAAAAGAAGCGCGTCGCTTTCAGTCGATAGCACTGGGCCGGAAGACCTAACAGTTCCGCATCCCGTTTAGATAATACCGACATGTACGTGAAGACGAATATGCAATCAAAATCCCCAACAGAATCGACATCATCTCAAGCTGGTTAAAGATCTGAAGAAACTGGTACCACCGGATTGATTATCGAGATACACAG
>JARRLM010000542.1:0-3159 GCA_037386985.1 Acidobacteriota bacterium
TAAACTCACCCTACAGTGGTCATCAACGAGTATATTCCGGCATTTTGAGCAAATTTTGGTCTATTTCAGGGAAATCAGCGAATGCGGCGGCACTACATGTTGGTGCGCCACGAGGGCGCAAGATGCCAGCGGATGAGAGTTCCGTCCGGGAAATTGTCGGTTCATCCCGGTAGCTACCCAGACGGTGGGACAGGGAGACCTTCCTGCTGAAGCTCTGGGGACAGATGTAAGCCTATAGGGCTGCAGCAACCTGGCAGGCCGTAACGCGAGTGAACCCTGAGCAGGCCCCGAAAGGACAGTTGTGGATGCCGACCCGCCCAATATTCGGGGAAGGCCGCAGCGGGATAGGGGAGCAACCGACCGACCTATTTCCGATCCACCGGGGTAATGGGGACAGCATGTCAGGAAGGTATCTTGGGCAACGTGGGAGGCCCGTGCTGGATGCGGGGTCGCGACCCGCAACAACGCGATTGCGTGTTGATCCGGACGGGAGTCGGAGAGGGTCATATTACCTGTGATACCGGGTAATGCCGGCGGAGGGAAGGACCCTTTCTTCTGGCGTGCTTTTGAAGGAAATGAGATGAGGTGATTGGCCATGAGCCTGAAAACACCGGAAAAGATTCGAACTTTCCAGAGAAAGCTTTATCTTAAGGCGAAGGCGGAACCGGACTTTCGCTTCTATCTGCTCTACGATAAGATTTATCGGACGGACATCCTGCTGCATGCCTATCGTTTGGCCAAGGCCAACGATGGTTCTGCAGGGGTGGATGGTATGACGTTCGAACACGTCGAGTCGGAAGGGTTGGAAGAGTGGCTGTCTGGGATCAGAAAGGAATTGCACGCAAAGACGTACAGTCCCCAACCTGTTTTACGCATGATGATCCCAAAGCCGGGTGGTGGGAGACGTCCTTTAGGGATACCCACTATACGGGATCGGGTGATTCAAACAGCCGCCAAGCTTGTTCTCGAACCGATCTTCGAGGCAGATCTGGAACCTAATGCATATGGCTATCGTCCAAAGCGCAGTGCTTTGGATGCGATCCGTACAGTGCACGAACTTTTGTGCAAAGGGTATACAGATGTTGTTGATGCGGATCTGTCGAAGTATTTTGATACGATTCCACACAGCGAACTGATGCAGTGTGTGGCTCGCAGGATCGTGGATCGTCATGTGCTTCGATTGATTAAGCTGTGGCTCAAGGCACCGGTTCAGAGGCGAGATGAAGATGGCCGAGGGCAGTTGAGTGGTGGACGTAAGAGCAAGAAAGGGACACCGCAAGGTGGTGTGATCAGCCCTCTGTTGGCAAATTTGTATATGAACCGATTTCTGAGATTTTGGCGGATTAAGGGGTGTAACGAGATTTTCCGTGCCCAGGTTGTTTCCTATGCCGATGATTTTGTTATTCTGAGTCGCGGTAAAGCAGATGAGGCTTTGCAGTGGACCAGCGCAGTCATGGATAGACTTGGACTGAAGCTGAATCAGGATAAAACCGTCGTCAGGGACGCCCATAATGGCAACTTCGATTTCCTTGGTTACACCTTTGGCCGCATATGGTTTCGGAAGGACGGATCGTGGTACACAGGGGCCAGTCCATCGAAGGCAAGCGTAAAACGGTTGAAACAGAAGGTAAGGACCCTGCTCAGACCTGCTGAGAAAGGTGCGTGGCCGGATGTTCGTAATCGGTTGAATGCCTTATTGCGGGGATGGTGTACTTACTTTTGTTACGGTACAACGCAGATAGCCTATCGTGGTGTTGAGCGTAATGTCTACAATCGTGTAAGACGCTTTCTGGTCTGTCGGCATAAGTTGCGTTCGCGAGGCATCCATCGATTTCCCTCGGAAAAGGTATTTGGAGAACTTGGCGTAATGTTGCCAAGACCGAGGAAAAATGCTGCCCGGCGTGTGCCTTAAGGTGAAGCCAGTCGGAAAGCCGGATGCGGTAGCTCCGCACGTCCGGTTTGATGAGCGGGGATGGGAAACGGGGCTGTAAGTTACCGCGCCCATCCTCGACTCTACTGTAAATTTATACTTGACAACACTATTTTGATATTTTATCTATTCATCAGCCCTGCCCTCCATGTTTTTCCCAAAAAGCGTGTTCTATTTCATTTCGACGATTCTGCCGGATAAGCGGTCATTGCACAGGGATGTACTCAACAAATTCTAATCGACGCCCAAAATTCTGAGGAGATCCTAAAATGTCCATTCTAAAAGTGCCTTCTTACTCATTTGAGGATAGATTGAGCAGACGTCATTTTTTGCGACTAATGGCGTGGGCTGGCTTGATTAGCTGTTCGTCAAACTCCGTCTTTGCTGCCATCGAGGAAATCACCCTGGAGGAACGTTCCCTTTCACTTTATAATCCGTATTCGAAAGAGAACTTTAATGGGATTTATTGGTGTGATGGCGACTGTGTCGCCAGCGCCAAGGAAAATATTAATCACATCATGCGGGATAATCGCACAGATGAAGCTAAAGAAATTGACCTACATCTATTGGACCTTATTTTTGCACTAGCGAAAACGCCGTAGCGGGGCAGCAAAAAATAGCTATCACATTAAAGGTCAAGCGGTAGATATTCGCCTGCCGGGTTACAAGGCCTCCGCGTTGAGAAGGGCGGCATATAAATTAAAGAAAGGCGGGGTAGGGTACTATCCGAAGCTCCGATTTGTTCATATTGACGTAGGACCAATTCGATACTGGACCGGGAAAAAATAAGAAAGTTCAGACTGCCAGGCTAAGATAACCTGCTTTTGATTCCTAATATAATCAGCATCATATTTATTGTAATATCAATATCTTCTTTGGATTGAAACATCTGCGTTCAGATTGACCTTTTTCGCCAGTCCGACGTTCTTAATTTAATTGCCCCTGTTTTTCTCTTTGATAAATAATCCAACTATATTTATCATTAAAGCCAGAATACTTGACGATGCTTAAAAACCATTCATCTGTGAAATTCGATCCTGGTTCATTCCGATAAACCTCTTTACATTCTGGTCCTAAAATCGTGTTAATTTGAAATGCGTTTGTTTCATTGAAAATTTCTTCTTCTTTTTCCCCTTCCGGAGTTGATGTGTCGAAATCATAAAGCAAGATATATCTTGAATCGATTGGATATCTCATAGGAGCATCATACAATACAATTTTGTTTAAGT
>JARRLM010000543.1:0-7506 GCA_037386985.1 Acidobacteriota bacterium
GCTTAAGAGATGGATGCATGGAAAAGCATAAAGCGTCGTGGGGACGTGTAAACGTGTGAACGTACGAACGTGTAAACGTTTAAGTGCGAATACGTACAAAATAAAAATTTCTATCCTTAATCAAGTCTCGACAATTTGCAGCGCCCAAATATTCTTTGCGTCTTTGCGCCCTTGCGTTATGCAGTTTATAGATTTACATTGCGTCTCTGCGTTGAGCTTTTTCTCTTTTCTTCGATCAGATTTTTTCTGAAATCGTTTTCGCCTGCATAAACAGCAACAGATAATCCCGCCCGCCGGCCTTGGAATCCGTGCCGCTCATATTGAATCCGCCGAAGGGATGCACGCCGACCATTGCACCGGTGCACTTCTTATTCACGTAGAAATTGCCCACATGGCATTCCTCTTTAGCCTGATCGATATGTTTCCGGTTCTTGCCGTACATAGACCCGGTAAGGCCGTATTCACTGTCGTTGGTTATCCGGACTGCGTCGTCGAAATTCTTTGCCTTAATCACAGCCAGGACAGGGCCGAATATCTCCTCTTTGGCAATAACGTCAGTGGAATTTACATCAACTATAACTGTCGGCCGGATAAAATATCCGTTTTCAGAAAAAGACCGGCCGCCTGCCACCAGACGTCCTTCCTTTTTACCGATATCTATATACCGGAGAATGCTCTGCATCGCTTTTTCATTGATAACAGGCCCCATGTAGTTGGAGGGATCCATTGCCGGACCTACCTTGATAGCCTCGGCCGCATCCGCTAACTTTGGAATAAACGCATCGTACACTTTCTCATGCATAATCAATCTCGAGCACGCCGAGCATTTCTGTCCCTGGTACCCGAAAGCACTCACGATGACGCCCTGGAGGGCGTCCTCCAGGTCGGCATCCTCGTCAATGATAATGAAATCCTTCCCTCCCATTTCAGCCACAACCCGTTTAATCCAGATCTGACCCAGTTGGGCGCTGCCGGTAACATAATTGACGATTCCGGGGGGCAGCCCGGACTCCTGCAGAATGCTCATAAAAAAGGCTCCGGTTGCAGGGGTATCCGAAGACGGTTTCAGTACGACAGTATTACCTGCGACCAGGGACGCTGTCGTCATCCCTACAAGGATGGCACAGGGAAAATTCCAAGGAGGAATGACGGCGCCCACTCCTAAAGGGATGTAATGGAGGTCATTATCTTCGCTTTCTATGCGTGTCAGTTCCTGGCGCTTCGCGTAACGGAGGGCTTCACGGGCGTAAAACTCGCAGAAATCTATCGCTTCAGCCGTATCGGCATCCGCTTCCACCCAGGTCTTGCCCGCCTCCAGAATCATCCATGCATTGCTTTCAAAACGCCGGGTGCGCAAACATTCCGCAGCTCGAAACAGGATATTTGCCCTCGCCTGGACCGGAGTCCGTTTCCATGTCTCAAATGAAGCGGCAGCAGTATCAATTGCATGATTAGCCTGTTCAGGGTCGGCACTTTGAAAATTTCCTATAATTTCCGATTTGTTGCTCGGATTGTAGGACTTGAATTTCCCATTCGACTTGAGACGCTCGGTGCCGATTATCAGATCCTGCTCACGGCCGAGTTGAGACTGAACAAGCGCCAGAGCATCCGATTGTTCCTTTCGGTTTCTTTCATCACTGAAGTCCATTAAAGGTTCATTTTTAAATTCCGCCGGCATATTGATTTCCTCCGTCGAAAGAATGTTCTGTTTCCAATACCCCTACTCTCGCGATAGGAAGTCACGAACAGGGGAAAATCCCTGTCTTGACCTCCCCGGTGCGGTGCATATATTCTACCCACATGGTATCCGAAAACACCCAATCCGCAACACCGGATCGGCACTGCAATCCGCAGCAGATTGTGGGGATATAGAATGAAAGAAATCCCCGATTCTGTCTCAAGTCAGCCGATTCCGTTGTTATGGTCCAGAACCTCGGATTTTCTCATTCTTACAAAGCCTAAAATTACTTTTCTTATCCTGTTTACCACATTTGTAGGATTTTACACAGGGATTGATGGCCCCATCCCGGTCCGGCTCCTGTGCCATACGTTGATAGGTACAGCACTTGCGGCAGGGGGCGCCGGGGCATTTAATATGTACATTGAACGCCAACTGGATGTTTTAATGAAACGTACGGAGTTACGGCCTTTAGCGGCGGGACGATTACAGCCCGGTCCCGCACTGATCTTTGCCCTGGCAATTTCAATAACCGGTTTCGTATACCTGTACATTCTGGTCAATCATTTGACGAGCATGTTATCGGCTGTTACTTTTGCCGGTTACATATTCCTGTACACCCCTCTGAAAACCAGAACATGGTTCAGTACTTTGCTGGGGGCTGTACCGGGAGCACTCCCGGTCGTACTTGGCTGGACAGCGGCAAACAACGAGCTGTCTTCATCCGCCTGGACCCTGTTCGCCATAATATTTCTCTGGCAGATGCCGCATTTCTATGCCATAGGCTGGATGCACCGGGAGGACTACGAGCGTGCAGGATTCTCCCTGTTGCCGGTCATAGATTGCAGCGGACGAAGGATAAGCCGCCAGGCGCTGCTCTTCATCACGCTCTTGATTATTACTTCTTTACTCCCATATTTTTCAGCATTAGCCGGTACGTTCTATATGGTGGGGGCCCTCATTCTGGGTATTGCATTCCTCGTTTTCGGATTCTATTTTGCGGCATCTCTGACTCGCGCCTCCGCCCAGATTCTCTTTGGTTTTTCGGCCCTGTATCTTCCCGTGCTGCTTCTACTTCTTATCATGGACAAAACTTCCTGATCCGATCATTCAGATGGAATTGATACAAATCGGAACTCCTGATATCCTTAGTAGAATTGAATTCCAAAGGAGATAAAACAGATGAACTCTATGAAAGCGCTGGGATTGATTGCTTGTATTCTTCTATTAGGTTTGACGCCGATGTTCGCCCAGGGAGACCGTGGAAAAGCGGAACTGAAAGCGGGAGACGGCAGCATCACGGTCGACTACGGACGCCCGTCTCTCAAGGGCCGGGACATGTTGTCGATGCTGGGAGTGGGAAGTTTCTGGAGAATGGGCTCCAATTTTGCAAGCGTTTTAAAAACACCTGTTGACCTGACTTTTGGATCGGTAAAAGTTCCTGCGGGCGACTACAGCATATGGCTGAAGCGCACCGGGCCGGAAACCTTTGAACGATCGAGCTGAAATCTGCAGCCAACGGTGGCACGTTCATTCTGGACTGGGGGAACACCCTGTTATCTACAGATTTTCAGTTTTAAGAATCGAGAAATTCCTGGGATCTTCGAGGCTTAAATTTTAAACTTAAAAGGCTCGAAGCATGCAGAAAATAAAAAGACATATTCCCGTAGAAAGAGGCCACACAAGGTGGGTTGTGGATTACGGCGGCCTTCATGTCTTTTGTACACTTGGAAGGTGCACCCGTTCTCTTAAATGCCGCTGGACTGATGGAATCCAGGGCAGAAATACACCGACGAGGTACCCATGAAGCCAATCTTATAATCCGCCTGACAGGATCCATAGAGGTGACTTAAATGTACCCCAAAGAAAATCTGTATAGCTCGGACCATGAATGGATTTCAGCACAGGACGGTATTGCGACTATTGGGATTACCGACTATGCGCAACACGAGTTGGGAGATGTTGTTTTCGTCGACCTTCCTGAGGTCGGGGACAGTTTCGAGGCAAATGAGCCTTTCGGCTCCGTCGAATCTGTAAAGGCGGTTTCAGAAATCTTCTGTCCCGTGAGCGGTGAAGTGATTGAAGTCAATTCCAAGCTGGTGGCCAATCCGGAGTTGATTAATGAATCACCACACGACAGAGCCTGGATGATCAAGATCCGCGTTGCAAATCCTGAAGAACTCAAAGAACTTATGAGTGCTGAACTGTACGAGGAATACCTTCAGGAACAGTGAAGAACTCCGACCGCAGGTCGGAGCTTCTTCCTTGGGAAAAAGCCATAGGGGCTTCGCACTTCCCCAGCCTTTGGCTGGGGCCTACCCCCCCGGTTGCCATTCATCCCCAAGCCAAAGGTTGGCCCAGGCCATAGGCTGGGTCATTCTGGCTTTTTCCCGTAAAATAACACCCTTTATTCATTCACCGAACAGAAGCGAGTCGGGCTAAGCCTTCAGTGCTTCTGAAAATCCGGCAATGAAATCTTTCTCCGGGAGAATGCTCTCGAATAATCCCGGAACAACACGCAGCGTTTCTTCATAAGTCAGGCAGTATTCCATTGCGGAATAATTGCTTCGGAATTCGGATAACTCACCCGCAATGTCCTTTTTGCGCAGAACCACGTCGGCAATAAGACGGGACAGTTGCTCGAAATCCTTCTCCTTCATTCCGAACCTGGTCATTTCCTGGACTCCCATCCTGATGCCGCTGGGATGATAAAATGTCACATCACCGGGTAACGCCTGGTAATTCGTGATGATATTGTTCGACTCCAGGCGTGACGCAATTTCTTTGGCATCTCCGAAATCCGCAACCCTGATAATTACCTGGTGGGTGTGGGTGTATCCGTCCTCTGCCTCGCCCTCTACAGGAATTCCCTGATCGTCACAATACTTTGCAAAAGCACGTGCATTCGAAATCACCTGAGATTGATATTCGTTTTTAAAGACATTCATTTCAATGGTAGCGGCGAGCATCGCCAACTGGGTTCCCAAATGGTGATTACTGGTCATTCCGGGGAAAGTGCGCGCAGTAATTTCAGTCCAGAGTTTGCGAAACGGAGTGTCCGCACTCATATTGGAAGCAATAATTCCTCTCTGAGGTCCAAAGAAGGTTTTATGTGTGGACCCCGTAACGACATCCGCTCCTTCAGCCAGCGGATCCTGAAACAGGGGACCAAGAATGCCCAAAACATGTGCTGCATCGTACATGATCAGGGGGCGATAACCGGGAACGGATTGGACGAAGTCCCGAAGCTGTTTCACAGGCTCGGGATATAAAAACATGCTTTTCCCAAACACAAACAGCGTCGGCCTATGTTCGTCAACGAGAGATACCATCGCATCCGAATCCACTTTATAGGGATTCTTTTCGCATGTTGGGAAATGGATAATGTTGCTTTCGGCCAGGTTATACAGAGCGCCATACGGCTGTGCGGAGAGATGCCCCCCGTAGTTGAGATCATTATTCATAACGCAGGCAATCCGACCGCTGGGACCAAGAGCTGGGAATCCTTCAGGATTGGCGGTTAAAAATTTAACAAGGCCTTTAAAAACGATTTCGTTGGCCATCTGCCCGCTTACGGGCCTCGATTCAACGTTGCTCCCCCCGATAAAGGCGGCAAATTCGGATTTCAGGTAGCGTTCTATTTCATAGATGAAGTCGGCACCCTGATAATAGTAAACCTGGTCTCCCTTTAAGGCGCCGGTTCCCGACAGAGACTCGATTTCTTTCTTCAGTGCCGTCTTATGCTCTGCATATCTACCCGAGGGATCGCTTATCTCGCACAACTTTACAAATAATGACGGAGTATTTTCAGACGGTATTAGATTAAAACAATTTCTCTGACGCCATTGATTGTTCTGAACAATTCTTTCAGCCAGCTCACTCAATTTTTTTGCTACGGCCGCTATATCTGAACGACTGGACAGATCCAGAACCGGGGCCTGGAATTTCAAAACCTGAAAATTCACGTTTAACTCGTCAATTGCATATTGTATTGCATCCGACAGTTCCAGTTCACCTCTCCTGGATGGTCGAATTTTACTGCATGCAGTGTAAATTTCAGGAGAAAAAACCCAGCTGTTCATACTGACATACACCGGGTCTCCGAGCTCCCTAATCAAATCCTGTGACGGTTTTTCATAAATGCGCTTCAAATACCCGTCATTGCTGACCTTCGCAACCGCAAATTTCTGTATCCGTTCTTCGGGCACGTTGCTCATTGCCACAAGGCTATCCCGGTCAAAAAGTGCTACGCCGGGACCTTCAAGCTTTTGCAATCCGCTCAGCGCTTCAACGGGATAGTAGTTATCGGAATTTATCACAAGAAAATTTTCATCCCCCGTATATTTCCTTGCGGAAGACACCGCATCGGCTGTTCCAAGAGGCTTTTCCTGGATTGCGAAACTGACACAGACACGCCTGGGCGGCGCTTTAGCCAGGTAATATTCCCTGATCAATTCATGCTCCGGACCGACAACCAAGCAAACATCAGAAAATCCGGCATTTGCGAGTTCACTTAGTACATAGTCAAGGAACGGGCGCCCTATCGGAACCATTGCCTTAACGCCCATACTGGCGACCTCTATCTGTTTGTCGTCCAGCACGACCGATTCATCCGATTTGCGCATGCGCGTACCCAGACCGCGCGCCATAATTACAGCCTTTTTAACCTGAACCATATTCCTCTATTCCCAACAAGATCATTCAACGGACACACAAAACGTTGAGATATTAACTCAATCCGCCGGCCCTTTACAGTGCTCATATCCGAAATATCTTCAACTGGATTCCGAACGGGATTTCACCCCCAGGGATCCCATATAGATGGCCCCCAGTACCACAACGACACCGATCCAGTTCAGGACGCCGGTCGGGCGATCGAAAAAAATCACGTCCCAGACAAAGGCCATAGCCGGCTGCAGTAATAGAATCAGGCCTGAAAGAGACACGCGAAGCCGCGGCAGTGCATTGGCAATCAAGATCCAGCCTACGCCCTGGCTGAATATGCCCAGTATGGCGAGAGACAGCATTGTCTGCATATCTGGAATGGCAAAAGAATCGCCTGCAAGTAACATCTCTCCGGCGAGAACGCCGGTCGAAGTCAGTGACACCATCATCAGAATGTAGAAAAAGGGGAGATTTCGCGTACTTCCTTGGGCTGGATCGGTATCCTTGTGGAGCCTTCGTATGGATAACAGAAATCCGGAATAGAAGATCGAAGTGGCCAGCCCGGCATATATACCTAACCGGTACGTTGCTCCCAGCAGATTCCACTGAATCCCGACCACAAGCAACAGGCCGATAATTGCCAGCGTATCGGAATATACGTAGACCGGGCGCAATTTTTCTTTAAAAGCCAATATACCGACCAGACCCATGTTGAACACCTGGAAGTTGGGAGCTGACGAAGGCGCTACATGACTGAGCTTGACCCAGACGCCGGAAAAACTGATCATCACGGCTCCGACAATCAGGCTCGGAATGACACGCCTATTGCTTCGCAATATTTTCAGATGTCGGTTTAACATTTGGCTCAAATAGATAAAGTAAAAAGAATAGCATCAGAATGTTTTTCCGCCTTCAATCTTTTATGGGAGATAAGCATCATGTTAAAATTAATATTTACATGTAACTATTTATAAATTAAGCCTTTTCGCCGACAATGACATCTGCAGCTCCAGTAGTTTCACTTCCCGGATCACTGACAGGCGATTCAGTTCCATAAAATACCAGAGCCGCAACAGCCCTATCACAATCAGGGCGGTCAGACCGACAGCCAGCCAGTTCAATTTTGATTCAAGGTCCGCAACTGAAAAGAAATTTACGGCACA
>JARRLM010000544.1:0-2506 GCA_037386985.1 Acidobacteriota bacterium
GGTACAAAATAGTAACGGAATTCTACAAGGAAAATCCCCAGCTGCTGGGCATTCTCAAAAGGGCCAGGAACTTTAAAAACATCTGCGAAAAGATCCCCGTACTGATCAATGAAGACGAGGTCATCGTCGGTTGGCAGGCTGGTAAATACCGGGCATGCGCCCTTTACCCGGAAATATCGTTCGGCTGGTTTCTGGATGAACTCAAGGCCGGAACGATCCCGAAAAGGGATGTCGATCCCTACGACATCGACGACGAAGACGCCGCTTACATCCTCAGAACCGGCGACTTCTGGCGCAAGGAATGCCTGAGCGCAAAGGTGGACGAATACATCCCGCTCGGGTACTTCGACGCTGCAGGAAGCGGTGTCACTTATTTCAGTTCAAAAAACACCTGCACATCCCCGGTAGGTCATTTTGTCGCGAATTTCGAAAAAGCCATGCATATAGGCTTTGCCGCCATCAGGGCCGAAGCCCTGTCCAGGATGGACGAACTCGAAGGCGTCCTTTTCGGCGATAGTGTCGCCAGATACAACTTCTACCGCTCCGTCACCATAGTGTGCGACGGGATAATCACACTCTCGAAGAGGTACGCCGCAGAGTGTATGCGTCTGGCGACTGTCGAACCAGATCCGATTCGAAAAAAAGAACTTGAGAACATGGCCGACTGCCTCCATTGGATCATGGGAAATCCCTGCCGCACTTTCCATGACGCGCTGCAATGCATGTTCCTCTACCAGATCGGTCTTTGTCTCGACGGCCAGCAGCACGGTATCAGCTTCGGCCGTGTGGACCAGTACCTCGGAAGCTTCTACGAAGCTGACATTTCAGCCGGAAGAATCACGCATGAAAAAGCTCAGGAATTACTTGATCTTTTTTACCTTAAAGTAGCTGAAATGAACAAGATTTGGCCATACTTCGCCACGCTTAGCGGCCCCGGTTACACCAGCGGGCAACTGATGACCATAGGGGGAGTGACAAAAGAGGGTGAGGATGCCACAAATCCCGTGTCCTACATGATGCTGCAGTCTGCCGGGCGCCTGCTGCTTCACGATCCCCCCCAGTCCCTTCGCATTCACAAGGGCACGCCCAGAAAACTCTGGGAGGCGGCGATTGAAACAACCCAGATTGCCGGTGGCGTTCCCACGTTTGAAAACGACGACGTAATCATTCCGGCGCTCATGGAGAGGGGACTTCCGGTCGAGAGCGCCAGGAACTACTGCCTTATCGGCTGCGTCGAGCCCCAGGGCTGCGGCGACGAGTGGGCCTGCCCAGGAGGAAACGGGACGGAATCTTTTTTCAACCTGCTGGGCGCCTTCCTGCTGGCCATCAACAACGGCTACAATCCGATGCCCGGACCCGACGGCAAGCTTGGCGGCCAGGTCGGACTGCCGACCGGCTATCTGTACGAAATGGAGACTTTTGACCAAGTATTGGAGGCAACCCGAAAACAGATTGAATACTTCGTCAACTGGCATGTGAGTCTGGTAAACACCTGGGAGTATGTAGCCTCCCAACATATGCAGCTTCCGCTCCTTTCAGCCACCATCGACGGTTGTTTGGAATCCGGTAAAGATGTCATGAACGGAGGTGCAAAATATAATTCAACGGGGAATGCGGGTATTGCTATCGGCAATATCACCGACAGCCTGGCTGTCGTAAAACACATGGTTTTCGACAAGAAACTGGTTTCCGCTAAAGAGCTGTATGATGCAATTATGACCAACTGGGAAGGCAGTGAGGACCTGCGGCAATTTATTCTGAACGAGGCTCCTCACTATGGTAACGACAACGAGTATACCGACAGGCTCGCGAAATGGGCATCCGACGTTTACGGAAATGCCGTAAACGCTGCAACCGGCCCCCGCAGCCGATACGCTGCGGGATTGTACCCTGTCACCGCGCATGTACTGTTCGGCATGATAACGGCAGCTTCCCCGGATGGAAGAAAAAAGGGAGAACCGCTTTCCGACGGGATCTCTCCAGTCCAACAGATGGATAAAATCGGACCGACAGCAACACTCAAGTCCGTATCCTCCATCGACCAGAGGAAATTTTCCAACGGCACTCTTTTGAACATGAAGTTTCACCCCACGGCACTGAACAATGAAACCGGAAAGTCCAAGCTCATAGCCCTGATCCGGACCTATTTCGCCATGGGCGGTATGGAGATGCAGTTTAACATTGTGAGTGGAAAAGTGCTGAGACAGGCTCAGAAAAAGCCTGGAGATTACAGGGATCTCGTAGTCCGAATCGCCGGATTCAGCGCCTACTTTGTCGAACTCTACAAGGCCAGCCAGGACGACATCATCAAGCGCACGGAACTGAATCTGTAAATTAGTCGGCAGTAAAAGAGCGTTTGTAAGTAAACTGAAATATGCGAAAGCAGTTGACAGGCAAAGTGTACGATATACAGGGATTTTCCGTGCAGGATGGCCCCGGAATCCGTACGACGGTTTTTATGAAGGGTTGCCCATTGCACTGCCCCTGGTGTCACAGTCCCGAATCG
>JARRLM010000545.1:0-2505 GCA_037386985.1 Acidobacteriota bacterium
CATTTCATCTGCCATGAATATTTCGATGATGTGGGGGCGAACCTTGTGTTCACCCATCGTCGCGGCGCTCGGAACGGAGGTTTACGGTCTGTATCCATATTCTGTCTCGGGCTGAGTAGATGAGAGAGGCCCGAAGGGCGGGTTTTGAGGGGGTAAAGAATTGTTAACGGGTAAGCAATAACCCGCGGCGCAGGTGGCGCTCTGTTGCTGCGGCGGTTGCATCGGAAAGATAAACGGGAAGGCCAGGGCGTGATTTGCTGCGACCCGGTTAACTGATGACAGCATGGAAATGATAATCGTTGATGTATTCCGGTGGCTGTGAATCAGAAATCCCGGCCAGACTGAAGTAGTATCTTCCTGCCTTAAAAATCTCGCTAGGTATAGCCAGGTCCACCGAGGCGCCTTCAGGTGTTTTTGTTGCCTTGAGTCCTTCTACTCGAGGCCAAAGTTCTTTTCCCTCGGCGTTGCACAGAACAACGCTATATTCATCGTAGTCAACCGTAAGTGTAAGGGAGAATTTAGTAAAAGCTGTGGGGGATACCTGGGCATCCGGAATATTATTCGAATTCCTCGTAAGCCCTTCGTTGAGTCTTATTCCGGGGCCGGATGTAAAGTCTGTAACTGCCTGTGTCAATAGTTGAAACCCGGATTCAGAATCCTGCAGATATGCAAGTTGAACATTTGTAGAATCGAGCTCCTGCTCAAGGCCGACAATTTTAATGTAGGATACAGGCGCTCCAATTAAAAATATTAAAAACATGGCCGCCGCTGCATAGGCGCTTGCCATGCGATTTGTAAAGAAAGCCGCTGTTTTTTCCCATATCGGCGTCGCGGCAGCCTCTTTTTTCGGTGCGACCCGCTCCATATGCCGTTTGAGGGCGCTTCCGAATTGCAGTTTCCGCTCCCTCTCGGGTGAGGCGAGAAAATGTGTCTTGAACTGCTGACGGTCACGAGCATTCAGCTTTCCGGCAAGGAAATCATCGATAAGGTCATCTTCAGCGGCTTCCAGTTGACTGCAGGCTTCTTCGTTACACATCAGCCATAGCTCAGCCGCTTCCTGTTTCTTTTGCGACATATTTCCCAGAAGAAACTTTCTTAAGGCCTTTTCGTTTAGTTTGTTTGTATCCATTGCCCCAAGCCTCCGATAGTTTTAAAAAGATTCCCAGGATCCTGGTATCATGTCGATACTTTTTAAATTGGCAAGACCGCTTAAGTACCAGCGTTGAACACCCTGTTGGATTTGATAGCCCGAATCTCCGAATTAAAATTATCGGCGTCTGAACGATCGTGTTAAGTCTTTCCATCACTCTCTTGCCTTTCAATATGTAATGGCGATAAGTTCGGTTTCATTTCACTTCTTCTACATTATTCTTCAGCATTTCTTCGTTGCCTTTTCAACGCAGTTCTCCATACATTGCTTCAATTCCGCCCGTTTCCGGCAAACCCATATCCTGAGGGCGTTCACGCCTCCGTGTGCATCGGCCATCTCTTTCCTGTATCTGATTTTGGCCCTCTTTTCCTGACCGTAGTAACCCAGAAGAAGGTCGCGGTCATGCCGGGAAAGCCCCTGCATACAATCTTCCAGGCATTCATCGTACAGTTCCTTTTGTTCCAGGTCCTCTGGAGCATCCCTTTTTCCCGGTTCAGTGGACGTATTTGTCTGAGATTTTGCTTTTTTTAAGGATTCACGGAAAATGTTTTTTGCGACTCCGTGGAAATACCTTGCGGGGTCTCCAACATACTTCGACTCGATTTCAGGGAGTTTGTGCATAACACGATTGATGGTTTCGTCGGAAAGGTCTTCCGGATCCTTCGAACCACGGCAGACGAAAAACTTTATCAGGCTCTGACGAATCCTTTCGTGTTTTTCTCCGGCTTTTTCACGGTCAGGATCCAGCCAGCCGAGAAGGCTGTCGAACTGCTCCTGAGTGAAGTCACCGGGTTGAAAATGGTTCGTACTCAAAACCTGCGACCTCCGCTTGCTTACTTCAACTGCCTGAAAGTTCAGTGAAAAAAATGAATCTAAGCACTATTATAGTGTCAGCGTACAACAAACATACACAATTTTTTGGCTGTAAGGTATTATAAACTAACTGGATTCCGATTTATCTACTATCGTGTTAGTTTTGCTGCCTGTTCTTTCCTGTCCTCATGCAAGGAATCCAATGGTGTGGCTGATGAATGTCTGATTTGGTTTGTACTTACAGGATTACGGTAAAAGCTGGATGGCGAATGCAAGGGGGGTTGCGATATTTTGTAGAACTGAATGCAGGCTTGCCTGCTATTTCCAGTCTCCCTGGAGCTGGAAGCCTGCCCAGTAGTAAGGCGCTTGCCGGGATTTCTTTTTCAATTGTGCCATTTGCGCTTCGCGCAGAGCCGCCGCCGGGCTTTGCTTGTGCTGGAGCATTTGACTGTAAAACTCCTCCATGAGCTCTGCCGTAGCCCGGTCGTCTACTTTCCACAAACTGGCCAGCACACGAGGCGTGCCGGAATACATGAATCCGC
>JARRLM010000546.1:0-2500 GCA_037386985.1 Acidobacteriota bacterium
GGAGCCCAGCAGGCTCCACAGAATAAAATACAGTATTGATTTCAGCTTTCGGGTTCCTGGAACCGATGCAGTTGTTGCCATCCCATTCCTCTATTTGGATGCATCCCCTCCACGAAGGCCTGAATGAGGAGAACGTAAAATAAATTCCAACCATGCCCAGGCGGCCAATGATATATGGATGAGAGATGAGAATCAACAATTCGGGTTAAGACTATTAGCGAATTACGGGAATCTTATCGCTTTATTACCCAGAAATAAAAAAAGCCGAGGCATTGACAAAGTTTAAGCCCTTGTCAATGCTTCGGCTTTATGGCGATAGATTAAATTATGTTTCGATGTTTGGATTTCAGGCGCACATTCAATGGTGCGCCGGGTCGCTTACTTTATGACAATTCCAAATCCGAATCTTACCGTATTGTTATTCCATTCACCTTCAAATCGGGTCGGAATCCAGTCAAACTGGACCACGCGCACCGCAAGCCGTTCGCTTACATTGACGTCGACACCACCGCCAAAACCCATAGCGAAGCCATTAATGGATTCGCCACCACCGCCCAATGTGGCGCCGCCAAAAAGAGCCTGACCGAATACCGTAGCTTTTTCTCCGCGCAGGCTGAAGCGCGGGCCGAAAACGTACTCATACACATGAGCTGTTATATCTTCTATATTTTTGTATTGTCCGCCGAAATCGGCTACAGCGCCGAAATTTTCAGAGACGTTGAAAGCAGCGTTGGCCTGAAAGCCGTAAAATTGTTCCCGTTCCGAAAATACATCTTCATCCGAACCTACACTAAGAATTGAAAAACCTCCAAAAACTTCCGCTTTGGGATAATCATCCTGTGCGAATGCAGAGCCGCACAAAAGTATGAAAATCCCCATGAGCAACAATATTGATTTCTTCATTCTCTTCTCCTTGAACGAATCAGTCGTCTATTTAACAAAAGGGCATTCGCTGTATAATGCGAATACCCTTAGACCCACTAAACTAAACCTTACCTCTTTGACTGTCAAGTCTATACTTCACAATAACTTCACGTGCGCTTCATAGAATATTCATAATCGAAGAGACAAAAGATCGCGTTGAAAGTATTGTTGCAGCGAACTCCCGACTCTTCACACTTATGTGACGGCTTATCGGATGCGTCTGACTATCCTTTACAATTCAACTATTTATTCAGTGATTGAACAATCAGATTATGTGGACTTATAAAGCTTGCAGGTTTCCTGGTTGTTTTAATTATGTGCGCATACGACATCGCTTAACTTTCCGTTTATGTTCAATTTGCAGTAGAATCCGGATCAGAGTAAAAAAGTATGTATGACATTATTTTCAATAACGCCAATGTGATTACCATGGATCCGTCGGTTCCTTCGGCCCGGCTTGTGGCCGTGAAGGGGGAGCGCATTGCGGCGGTTGCGGATGAAGATGCGCTCGAGGACTTAAAAACGAAGGGATCCAGAGTTCTTGATTGCTCCGGGGCAACGATGCTGCCTGGATTTATAGACGCACATTGCCACATTTCCGCGTATGCCGAAAGCCTTGTAACTCTCAACCTCTCCCCTAGGGCAGGTGTCCGTTCGATATCGGATATCAGGAACAAGATACGGGAGCATTGTGTCCAGGTTCCTGCCGGCGCGTGGGTGCGGGGGAAGGGGTATAATGAATTCTATATTGCAGAAAAGCGTCACCCGAACCGCTGGGACCTGGATGCTGCTGCGCTCAAGAATCCGGTCAAACTTACGCATCGTTCCGGGCACGCTCATGTCCTGAACACTCTCGCACTTGAATATGTGGGAATTAAGGATGAAGCGGGCGACCCTCCCGGCGGTTTGATTGAGCGCGATCCTGAAAACGGGTTGCCTACCGGGATTTTATACGGGATGAGCCGGTATCTTGCCGGCAAAATCCCCGGCTTTGAGAATGAAGAAACAGAGCACGGATTGGAGCTGGCGGACACGAAACTGCTATCCTACGGCATTACTTCCGTCCAGGACGCATCCTTTTCGAATAATTTAAAACAATGGAAACGATTTGAATCCTGGAAGGAAAGAAATATCTTCCATCCCAGAGTGACGATGTTGTTGGGGGCGGAAGCTTTTGCTGATTTCGATTCACAGTCGTATGCCTCTTCTGTCGCAGAAACAGAACTGCGGCTTGGCGGAGTGAAGATTATTGCCGGCCGGGAGACGGGCAGTCTCCATCCCTCTCAAACGGAATTGAACGGGATGATAGCATCGATTCTCGCTGCTGGGTTTCAAGCTGCAATCCACGCAGTTGAAGAACCGGTGATCGAAGCGGCTATAAAGGGTTTCGAATATGGCCTGCGACTGCATTCCCGTGCGGATTCCCGTAATCGCCTCGAACATTGTTCGGTCTGCAGCCCCTGTCTGCTGCAGAAACTGGCATCGCTTGGCGGTATGGTCGTCACCCAACCGGCATTTCTTTTCTATGAAGGCGAGCGTTACCTTGAAACTGTACCGGCGGATCAATTGAAATATC
>JARRLM010000547.1:0-2482 GCA_037386985.1 Acidobacteriota bacterium
CACGAACTTCTGGCTCTACCTGATAGGCCCGGGCATCATCGCCTGGTTTGCCTTTCATGAAGGGGGAATTCATCCGGCGCTCGCTCTCGTCCCCCTGGCCTGGTGCATACCCCACGAACACTCGGATATGGGCATCTGGGCAGTCGGCGAATCCGAGGGCAAAGATACATTGAACCGGATGGAACACTGGTGGAAAAGTCCGGTGGAACTGATTCTCGGATTTTTCGGTTTTGTAAATGCCGGGGTGGAATTCTCAGCCCTGGGGCTGGGAACCTGGCTTGTCTTCTGTGGTCTTCTATTCGGCAAACCGATCGGCATCGTCCTGTTCACCAAGATCGGACAGGCATTCGGACTCCGGTTGCCGAGGGGAATGAATACGGCCGATCTCGTGGTCGTTGGATTCGCGGCTGGAATAGGCTTTACCGTGGCTCTTTTTGTATCGGTGGTCGCTTTCCCGGCAGGCGCGCTTCAGGACAGCGTTAAGATGGGAGCTCTTTTCAGCTTCATCGTCGCACCCATAACTATCATCGTCGGGTTGATTCTGGGGATACGACGGCGCTCAGAACAGAGTACTGCAAAAAAATAATCCGCAATCATAGGACCTCCGGCAGAGCCGGAGGCTTGAGTATTGAGCCGCTTGATGCGGCGCGAACAGCATTATCGGAATCGGTATCGCAGTCGCAGTCGGTTTCGATATCGACCCCGATAGCGATACCGATTCCGATACCGAATGCGCATGTCTTTTAATGGAAGATAAAAACCTGACGTTTCAGGTCAAACACACGCCAGTAGACTCCCGGATCTGTCAAACCTTTGCTGCCTCCCCGGCAGAGCCGGCGGATCTCTCAACAGATTCGGCTTCATGCTACAGGATATCAACTATTTCCTATAGACCCCGTATTCTTTTGCCGTGGCCATCATCGCCCGGACACTTTCCAGCTTTGGATCGTCCGGGATGCATCCGGCGCCCAGGACATAGCCGCCGCCGGGACCGCAGTCTTCTATGAGCTTGCGGCAGTATTCTTTCACTTTTTCCGGAGTACCGGTGCAGATCAGAGAGGACGGCACATTCCCCTGGATGCAGAATTTGTCTCCCAGGACTTTTTTCGCCTTCGCCATATCCGTCTGATCGAACCACCAGACAACGCTCCCCTTCGGGAAATCGGTTATCGAACTGATTCGGGTTTCGTAGCCTCCCTCGGCAAACATGATACACATAATACCCTCCGCAATAAGGGCATCCATAACCTTTTTCAGTGACGGCCAGTACAGGTTGTCGAACTGTTCCTCGGACATCCAACCGTCTGCACCTTTATGCAACGGGAACATAACAGCGTTCAGTGTTGGAAAACTCGGCGCGTTCAGCAGGGAGTCAATTGTCACATCCGCCATAACATCCACAGCCTTGGCAAGTTTATCCCTGCAGCGGAACATATCGGTTACGACTCCGCGCGTCCCTCTGAGCGTATCCCCGATGGCATCGAAAGGAGCAAATGCATACCGCGTCGCCATGGAGGGGAATCCGAGACCCGGCCCGAAATCCATCAAACGGGCGCTTATTTCATTCCGTTTCTGAAGTTCTTTTCCGGCATCGATCATTCTCTGTAACGTATCCTGGACCTCGGTCATAGCCAGCGGCATCAATTCCCCCATAGGTATTTCCAGCATATCGGTCAGTGGAACCAGATTGCGAAAGCTATCGAATGCACCATATACCCTGGGCAGATATGTCCGCAGCCAGAAGTTGGAAGGATCCATGATAAAGTCATCGTATTCTTCGACTTTCATGTACTCGCCTTCCACGAACTGGTGGCCGGGAGCATCTTCAGAGAGCCCATGCCCCGGCAATGCGTAAAGTTTATAATCGAGGATTTCCAGAACTTTCCCAGGCAAGGCAAACGGATAGGCCAGGGTATCCAGTTCTTCGGCATATTTTTTGTTGAACGCTTTGCATGCCTGGATTGCTTTCTCGACATCCTGCATGGCATCGTACATACGAAGACCGACCAGGTTAAATGGCAGGCTTCCGATCGGCAGATGAACCGGCACACGGTCCGGCTCCTCCACGTTGTAAACATCCACCATTCTCCGGGCCCTCACTTTATAGGATTCTTCCGCCTCCTGGCTGACGAACTTGATATTGGGAGGATTTAAATACTGGTTCAGACGGTACTCTCTTTTCTGCTCCCGTGTAAGTTGCTCCCAATTTTCAGGCAATCCGTTTTTATTTATTTTCGCCATTGCAATTCACTCCTGTATCAGTTATCCACTTGTGCCGCTTTATACTAATTCCTAGTTTACGGCATGAGGTCCAATATTAATTAAAAAAGAAAGAAGCCAGGAGCCAGAAGAAAGAAGCCAGGAGAAAAATATTGTTACTCCGGCTCCTCTTTGACTTTATCTCGACTATGCAAAACAAAGCATACAAATAAGCCGAAGGTCATTTCTGGCTTTTGTGTTTGAAGTTAACAGTTTGAATTTA
>JARRLM010000547.1:2523-5022 GCA_037386985.1 Acidobacteriota bacterium
AACTCAGAACTCCTGATGGCTGCCGGCTTCTGTCTCCTGACTTCTGACTTCTGACTCCTGTCTTCTGTCTTCTGTCTTCATCAAACAAAAACGATCCCAGGTTTCTTTCGCTCTGGCAGCCGGTAGTATTTGATATCGTTGTATCCCAGCATCATCGGGTAGTGATGAGGATGGTCCACCGGCATTCCAACTTCTTCCTTCAGAGAAGGTACGTTTAGAAGAGCCCCCTGCAGCAGACCGGCCCAGCAGGTTCCCAGCCCCAGTGCAGGCGCCATCAAATCCAGATAGGTTAATGCAATCGTAAGATCGACCTGGCCGTTTATGGCTTCCTTGGGAGCTGATGCCAAAACAACGGCGGGAGCATTCCGTAATACGGATTCGTATCCTGCATCCCATGCCACTACAATCTTCGACAGATACGGACTTGCCGCATTCTAAGCGGTATCTTTAACAACCTGGCGCAGCCAATATATTGTGAGGCCGGCTATATTTTTTATTCTTATTTTATCCGTAATTGCCAGCCATTCGATCATCTGGCTGTTTCCGCCCGTGGGCGCATAGCGCGCGATTTCGATCAACCTTTGTATTTTCTCTTTTTCTACCGGTTTGTCCTTGAAAACGCGAACCGATCGGCGGGATCGCAAAAACTGCTCTGCCTGTGCGTCATTAACCTTGAGCGCCTCCTGGATTTCCGGCGAGGATTCGATCGGAACATCTTCAGGCTTGAAGGCCCCATGCGGACAGGCCGCGACACAATGGCCGCAGCGGATACATCCGACCTCCCCCCCTTCGACAATCTCCGGATATCCTTCGTCTTTCGAAAGCCGAATAATAGCCGTCGGACACTCCTGTGCACAGAATCCATCCTTTTTGCATAAGTTTTCATCAATAATTAACAGGCCCATAAATTGTCTCCCTCAAACAGTTTGGAGTTCAAAGTTCTAAGTTCTGAGTTCTGAGTTTGGTAAAGGCTAAATGGGGTTCCTTCAAATATTCCAAAATCATGTTGAAAAATATATATTGATAAAACTAACTCAATTCCTTAACTCAGAACTTAGAACTCAGAACTTAGAACTCAGAACTCCTTTTCATTTCACGTATTTCCGAACATCTGTCGGCAACATTCCGGCTTCCCGTGCCGCCTGCAATCCAAGGTTGCCGTCTTCGAACACCTGGCAATACTCCGGAGGAACTCCAATCCTTTTTGCCGCTTCCAGGAAAATATCGGGCGCCGGTTTGGGTCGAATATCATCGTCAGCAGTGAGGATTGCCTGGAACAAGCTCCGAATACTCAGAGTTTCCAATTCCAGCATGACGTTTTCACGAACGCCTCCGGAAGCCACGGCCATCGGCAGGACACCGGCATATTTCCTGGCAATGGACAGCACAGAGGGAATTGGCTTGAACCGGGCGGCATGTTGTCGAAAATAGTCATGTTTGACCTGAACCGTATGAACAGGATCCAGATTCGCCGAGAACTGCTCGTTGAACTGAACGACAATACTTTCCTCCGGCATCCCTTTTCTCGAAACAAAGAAATCGGAATGCCAGGTCTGGCCCATGAACCGGATGGCATGCTCCCAGGCATTCATATGAAAAGGCATGGAATCCACCAGCGTTCCATCACAATCAAAAATCAATCCCTTTATAAATTCGGGAACTTCAATCTTCCGCATAAACACCTATAAAAATTCATATTTAGGTTCAAAATGGATTTTCGGTGGGGTAATACACCCCGTTAGGATGGTTGAAAAATACATCCTGGAGACCGAGCATGCGGCATGCAGTAAACAGAGCTTCCCCGGCATGCTTGAACGCAACAGCAGTATGGTGGGGAAAGCGTTTTTCAATCAGGACATGGCGGTAGAAGCGCCCCATTTCAGGGATGGCAAAAACACCGATGGAACCGAAAGATTTGGGATTTAAATCAAGTACTTCTCCATTTGCCACAGAGGCGTGCAGCGTTGCATTGGAGGTCGATTGAATGCGGAATATGGAAATGGGACCGGATTTGATCTGACCTTCCAGAGTTCCCCGGGTGATATCCGGTTCCTTTTCAGGTTCCATGAGGCGATGCATGATTAACTGGTGCTGTAAAACAGGCTGCACCAGACATTGCGAAGACGTATTGCCACAGTGGAATCCCATCCATAAATCACTGTTTGCATACTCGCCGACTGCTTGCCTGCATTCTTCATACATATCCTTCGGAACGGAATTGTTGATGTCCAAGATGGCCGGCGGCACTTCGGTAGCGCAGACGATCATATATTCGCTGAGAGCCCCATAATGTCCGCCTCGCATGCAACAGGAACACCCTTTGCAGCAAGTCGGGAATTGACATAGCAGGGAACGTGGCCAAAGTACTTTTCGAAAGCGGGCCAACATTTATTGGCAAATGCCGCATAGCGGGAAGTTCCCAGGTTCGCCTCCATATGCTTTTCAAGTGCATATTCATACTGCGCCAGCTTTTCCGTCAGCTCGGGGTAGGTATTCCCT
>JARRLM010000548.1:0-7031 GCA_037386985.1 Acidobacteriota bacterium
ATCCCCACAACAGATGCGGACTAATCTGTCTTCTCGTTGCCACCCGCGACTTTCTCATCACTTATTTTCATAAACCGATCAAAACGGTACATCATAAAGAGATCGCGCAGTTTTTTGTTCGGATTTACAAGAACGACTTCCCCGTTGATCCCTCTCATCCGTTTGAAAAAGCGTATGACTTCGCCTATCCCGGAACTGTCGATAAAAGGAACCAGGTTGAAGTTATAGCCACTTCCCGGACGTCCTTTTCCGCTATAATGGAATCGAGACGGCTCTGGAGAAGAGGACAATGTTCAAACGTAATCTTTCCCTCAATATGAACGATTCGGCGATTACCCTGAGATTCCACTTTGATGTTCATAGCTGTTCAGGTAAAAATACTGTCATATTTCAACAACCGTAGCAAGCCTCTGATACGCTCTATGCATTCCAGATTTGTAGTTCATCAGCACAGGACAGGCAGGACGCATTTCGATCTCCGGATCATACAAAACAACATTTTACGATCATGGTCCCTTCTTCGAGAGTTGCCGCAACGCCGGGGAGAGAAACGACTGGCCATCGAGAGAGAAAGTTTCACGGCTGAATCCATCGGCAGCCAGGCGTTTGAAGAGGAGGCCTTTGGCCTGGGAAGGGTTCGTGCATGGGATACGGGTGAGGTGGATATAAGAATCGCGTCTCCAAAACACATATTTTTAGTGTTTTATGGCGAGAAGGTATCGGGAAAATACGAAATCCGGCGGACACGCTGGTACCCGGGCAACCGCTGGTTGCTTAAAAAGATGAGCGATTAAAAGCGATCGGCAATTTGAAGTTCTGGGTTCTCAGTTTTGAGTTCTCAGTTCTGAGTTCTCAGTTCTCAGTTCTGAGTTCTGAGTTCTGGGTTCTGAGTTCTAAGTTCTGAGTTCTGGCTCCTGTCTACTGTCTACTGATTTCTTTTGGCTTGACAGAACAGCCCAAATCATTAGAACCTTATATTAAATGAATCAGACATATCTGGGCCCTTTCCGGTTGTAAAGGCAGACAGATATCAAGCAGTCTGGTCGCCCGGTTTATCTGAGAGACGGCATTTATCCCAGGAGCAATAGCAATGATTGGACAAGGAGGAAAAAATCTCCACCCTATCCGATTATCTGTATAAAAAGGACCTGGAAAAATTTAAGGAGATTCAGGCCGTAACGGACAATCAGAAAAAAGCCAAATTGATAGAGGATTTTCTTAAAGAGCGCCCAATCTCAAGAGTTTTGTTTTATGCCTCTACCGAATATATGAAGATTGCAGGCGGCAATCCAGACCGTGTGATATCAATGGCAGAAAAACTCAGGGGGCTTATACCGACCGACCGGGCAATCAACGCAGAAGCAAAAGATATTCCCGTAGGCCTGGAGGAGTTCAAAAAGGAACACCTCCTCCCGGCACGAAGCCTGGTTTTGAAACAACTCGCTGCTGCATATTATCAAAAGAAAAACCTTCCGAAAGCGGCGGAGCTGGCGGAACAAGCCAATGCAACTGCTCCGGAGAAAGCCCTGACGCAGATGCTGTTCGGCATTTACAAAGAATTAGGAAACGAAGCCAAAGTAATATCCTACGGCAAGAAGATGATAAGCCAGTTTACTCTGCAAAAGCAGGAAGGATATACCGCCGCCCTCCAGTTGGCGGATATTTATATCAAAAAACAGGACACGAATAGTGCGATAGACATGTTTACCCAGTTGATGAACGTCTATGGAAATACTTTCATGGCGAAGGATGCCTACTCCAAAGACGACTATGCAAAAGCCGAAAAGATGTTCCAGACGGTCCTGTCGTACGATCCCAGACTGGATGAACCTTACTACTTCCTCGGCATGTGCAAATGGAAAGGCAAAGACCAGCCGGCCGCTATTGTATATTTCGCCCGTTGCGCCGTGCTGAATAAGGACTATGCGGCAAAAGCCAATGGATACCTTGAACAGCTGTACAAGGCGACTTATCCCAATGATCCGGAAGGATTGAAAGACGTTATCGCCAAAGCGAAGACGGATCTTGGAATAAGCTGAAATACGGGGCGAAAGAATCTATTTATCTAGCAGTCCCTGGTAAAAGTACCTAGCGTGCTGGCTCAGAAATAGCTTCACACAATCATGAAATAGCCATCGGCTAACTATGACTTGTTGCAAAATTCAAAACATCCTATATCGCAAAACGGAGATCCCTTGGAGTGCGGGAGCTTGGAGACTGTCTCAAAACTAATGAGATGACCATATTTTAGTGATTATCTGATTATCGGCGAAGCCTTTGGCGTGCGCAAGCTTGCTTGCGCCTTACAACATAAGCGGTTATTCAGCAGCCACTTAAAGGCGGCGCGCAAGCTTCGCTTGCGGGCCGCACTCCAAGGACGTTGTCGTTCAATTGAAATCCCTTTATAAAAATAGAAAAACTTGTAGTATCTCCGAACTCCCAAATAAAAAGAAAGTCTGAATTTTAGTGTGAAGCTATTTCTGAGTCAGCACACTAGCCCGCATTTCTCACGGGGGTTCGTAGCGAGGCGGCTTGGTAAGCGAAGCGACGTGAACGGATGTGGATGCAAGGCTTGCGACCGAGGACCCCGTGAGTCGGCCTGAAGCTTCGCTTCAGGTACTTTAAGTACGTTGAGGAGTCCGAGGGAGCGTAACGAAGCAGACGCATTCGTTTACGGCGCCGCAGTATGAAACCGGCTCAAATATTCAACAAGGTTCTTGTTGAATATTTGAGCTGTGAGAAATGCGGGTTAGCTGCCTCCCAGGCAGAGCCGGGAGATCTCTCAACGGATTAGTAGATTCCTGGAGCGCCATATCGCCCCGGCAATGATGTATTATTACTTTGTGCGGCCGCATATGGCCTGGAGGAGGAGTCAAGTGAGATTATGGTCGATTGAAGGAAACCGGCAGCGACTCGACGGCGGTGCAATGTTCGGCAACGTACCGCGTGAGGTCTGGTCGCAATGGCTTGCACCGGACGAGAAGAACCGGATCGAACTAGCGTGCCGCTGTTTGCTTGCGCGGGATCTTGTCGGTAAAACGGTGCTCTTTGAGACCGGCATAGGCGCGTTCTTCGAGCCGAAACTCAAAAACCGTTACGGGATCTTTGAGGATGGCCACGTACTGCTGGACTCTCTCGCTGAACGCGGCGTAAGGCATGAGGACATCGACGCTGTCGTACTGAGCCATCTTCACTTTGATCATGCGGGCGGACTGCTCGCGGCATATCGTGACGGCGCCGGATTTGAGCTTCTTTTCCCAAATGCTCGCTTCATCATCAGTCGCCAGGCATGGGACCGCGCGTGCAATCCGCACCCACGCGACCGTGCATCGTTTATTCCCGGTCTCACGGATCTGCTTTCAGCAACCGGCCGTCTTGAACTTGTCGGAAACGAGCATTCCGAAAGCCTTGGAAAAGCAGTACGTTTTGAATTCAGTAACGGACACACACCGGGAATGATGCTGTCCGAGCTAGGGGCCGACGGAACCGTCATTTTTTGCGCAGATTTGATCCCGGGCCGGCCATGGGTGCATCTGCCTGTAACAATGGGCTATGACCGCTATCCCGAACAGATCATCAACGAAAAACGGCTGTTTCTCAATGACAAGATTGCGCGCTCCGTCGCCCTTTTCTTCACACACGATCCCGACTGTGCCCTTGCCCGTCCCATACGTGATGCAGACGGGAAATACCGCGTAACGGAAGAGCAACAGGCCGTGAAGGACCTGGTGTCAACGTCTTAATCTCATAGCCGCTTTTATGGATATTTCACAAGTCATAGGACCTCCGGCATAGCCGGAGGCTTGATTATGTGAGCCGCTCAAAGCGGCTGGAAAAGCACTATCGGGGTCGGTATCGGGATCGCAGTCGGTTTCGATATCGATTCCGATACCGATTCCGAGTGTACATGCCTTTTAAACGACGATAAAAACCTGACGTTGTAGGTCAAACACACGCGAGATCATTCCCTGTAGACTCCCGGATCTGTCAAACCTTTGCTCCCTCCCCGGAAGAGCCGGGCGATCTCTCAACGGATCAGGAAAGTGCACCGGTGAAGAACATAGAACCGAAATGTGCTGTCAAAACAGTTTTTCCTTCAAACTTTCCCGTCCCCGGGGAAATGTCAATAAGCAGGTGTTCGGCCTTCCATGGAATCCTCGAAAACATTGAATCAAGTTTAATCAACTTTGACATATCAGGTTCATCGTCCAGTCTTCTTCACCATTCTTGACCACCCCTATCACATACTCACCGGCAGGTATCGAAACTATTCCTGCTTTCAGGGCTGCCGATAGTTTGAGTATGGGTTGGCGTGGAATTGTTGCAAAATCTCCCACTGCTACCTGTGCAGTACGCATTTCATTTGCAGGTGCGGTGGTGTAGGTAAGAGTGACTTCCGTACCACCCGGCAAATTGACTATGACAGTCTTATTGTAGTGCGGGTGTGCAAGCACGAGTGTTGTCCCCAGCAATAGAAGACTCATGAAGCAGCATGCAACAGTCTTCTTTTTCATATCATTCTCCTTTCGCCATTCGGCGATAAATCCGGATATAAGGGATGCATTCTTCATCCCTTGAAAAATTCCTTATATATCAGTGTGCTCCTTTGCATGCCACTTTTTAACAAAATCTTGCCGGTTCATAATACGCCCCCTTCAGAACGGCCCATCTTTGAGTAATGAATTACCCTTCCTACATCAGACTCATCCTCTTATAATAAATCCCCATTTCAACTCTATTCCGGAAGGATTTTCATGCTATGAAACAATTCCGATCGGTTGTGTTTGCACTTCTGGCTGTGGCAGGAGCGGCTACGCTCTATGCCGATTCAGTTTATCCCCGGCGCCCGGAAGATCCTCAGGCAGTTTATCTTACCAAAGACCAATTTGACCTGCACGCCGACGGGATTGGCGACGACTCCGAAGCATTGCAGGAAGCCATCAACCAAGTGCAGGAGACTGCGCGTATCGGAGTGGTCTTCATCCCGGAAGGGCGCTACCGCCTGGGAAAGACAATATTTGTCTGGCAGGGGATTCGGTTGATTGGGTATGGCCGGACCAGGCCGGTATTTGTTCTGGGCAAAAATACCCCGGGCTTTCAGGAGGGAACCGGCAAACATATGGTCCATTTTGCGGACTATCGCCCTCAGCAAGGCAGGCCTTTCAGCGACGGTACCGAGTTCACGTTTTACAGCGGTATGAACAACATCGATTTTGATATTCAGGAGGGGAATCCGGCGGCCATTGCCATACGCTTTCATGTGGCCCAGCACAGTTCCCTGCAGAACATGGATTTCCATATAGGGTCCGCCAGGGCTGCGATCGAGGACATTGGAAATCAGATCAGCGACATCCGCGTTTACGGTGGCCGATACGGAATCATTACCAAACGGACGGCACCGGTATGGCCGTTTCTACTGATGGATTCCAGTTTTGAAGGGCAGAGGGAAGCAGCCATCCATACCATGGAGGCCGGTTTTACAATGGTTCGAGTCCGATTCGCGCACATGCCGGTTGCGATTCAGATAGTTCCGGGTGAAGTGGAGCAACTTTACGGACGGGACCTGCGAATGGAGGATATCCGCACGGCCGCCTTCAGGCACGGCAATGCGCGTAATCTGCATTCGGAAGTGACACTGACGAATGTGGCGTGCAGTGATGTCCCCAGCTTCTACCAGGGCGATGATTCAGTTACGGCGCCGTCGCGTCATTATGAGGTGGCCCGGTTCTCTATCGGGCTGGAGATCGGCGAGGATGGCAGGGAGCGAGGCATAGTGCTGAAGCACGAGGAGCTGAGGCTTTCGCAGCCTGCACCGGCGTTAACGAGCGACATTCCGGCTTTACCACCCATGAGCGAATGGATAAGTGTCCGAACGCTTGGCGCCAAAGGAGACGGAAGGACGGACGATACAGCGGCGCTGCGGGCAGCGATCGACAGGCATCCTGTTCTGTTTCTCCCGGCCGGAACGTACCGTGTGACCGAATCCCTGGAGCTGAAGCCTGATACGGTTTTGAGCCGAAAAACGGCCGGAACATCGTCCGTTCCATCAGTGTGAGACCGGGCGTGGAGAATCCGCGCGCTGCTGCAGTGGTTTGGATGGCCGGGATCGGATCGATGCTCGACGATGTTTCATTTCCCGGCAGCGGCTTTGGCGCTCAATACAGCGATACTCAGGGGCCCGATTTGTGGATCAAGGACGGCGGGGGAGGGATCTTCCGGGGGAATTGGCCGCACGGAACAATCGCCAGTGCCGGGCTTCGGATCGAAAACACGTCCACACCGGGCAAAATTTATCAGATGTCCGTGGAGCACCATATGCGGGTGGAATCGCTGTTCCGCAATGTGGAGAACTGGGAGTTCTATGCCTATCAGACGGAAGAGGAGAATCCGGCCGGTGCGGAAGCAACCGCGATGGAGATAGAATCGTGCCGGAACCTTCTGTTTGCAAACACCTACATGTATCGTGTTTCCCGCTCCGTGCTGCCTAAAACCTATGCGGCTGTTGTGCGCGATTCCGACTCTGTCCGCTTCGAAAATGTGAAGGTATTCAGCCAGACGCGGCTGGCTTTCGACAACGCAGTCCTGGACGAGATGAGCGGCGTGGCGGCGCGGCCGCAGTTTTTTACGAATTTCGTTGTCCGCAGCGGGATGAAGTTGCCCGAGCCGCTCCCCTTGCCGGCTGTGTTCGAAAGGGACGCAAAACCCGTGAAGCTCGCAGGCGGATTCGTCAATGCTTCAGGGATGACCGTGGACGATGCGGGGAGGCTGTACTTTACGGATGCCGCGAAGCATAAAATTTATCTCTGGAACGAAATGGACGGCCGTGCACAGCAGATTGCCGAGATCGAGGGCCGCCCCATGGTGTTGGGATACACTCATCCTTCGACGTTGCTTGTCGTGGCCCACGAAAAAGCGGTTTACAGCCTGGATGTTGGAATGATTGGGGGTATGCCGACGCTCCTGGAAGGGAAGCAAGAGAGATTGCCGGAGACGCGGCTGCTGCTTCCGGTGGGTTTGCACAACATGTTGTC